>DASSSG010000658.1:0-2937 GCA_035708545.1 Bryobacteraceae bacterium
CGGTGGGACATGGGATATCTCGGAACGTACAGTGAGGACCGGCAAGCCGCGCTCGACCAGCTGATGCTCGAACCGGCGCGCCGCCTCGCCGATTCCCGCTTCGTCGTCGCCGGCCCACTGTACCCGGCAGACATAGAGTGGCCGAATAATCTCGAGCGAATCGAGCACATTCCGCCCGGAGATCACCGGCGTTTCTACAACTCGCAGCGGTTTACGCTGAATGTCACGCGGGCCGACATGGTGCGCGCGGGGTACTCGCCCAGCGTGCGGCTTTTCGAAGCCGGCGCCTGCGGCACTCCCATTGTCAGCGACTACTGGCCGGGTCTCGATGAGCTGTTTTGCCCCGGCCGGGAGATCCTGATCTGCCGTTCCCCAGACGAGGCATTGCACGTGCTCAGGAACGTTTCTGAAGACGAGCGCGTCTCGATAGGCGAGCGGTTGCGCGCCCGGGTTCTGCGCGAGCACACCTATGCTGATCGCGCCGAACGGGTGGAGCAGAGCGCCCTCGAGCTCCTCGAGCGAGGGCGGGTCGTAGTCCACGGCCACTCCGCCCATGGCGTCTGACGGATGCTGAAATCAGGGAACTCGGGCAGGATACAGCGCAGATCGCCTCGTGCGCGAATTAACCGAAGTTCGTCATAACCGCTCCCTCACGGCTCGCGGCTCCGAATGGGGTGCTGATTTTGCAGGAGTTACTGAGCCGCGCGCGTCAGCAAGCGGTGCACTGACGAACTTCGGTTAAGAGAGAAGCTGTCCGACAAGTGATTCGTAACGGTTGCCGAGGCTTCGGAACCGCTCGCCGTCGGGATCGCCTGCGAGCGCCTCCTGGGCCATGCGGGCATACCCGAGGCGATATGAGCAGTACGCGATTCTGTAGAACGGCAGCCGCGGGTTGTCGCCGAACGTGCCCGGCGGCAAATCGAACTCGACCTCGGCGCCGGCAATATCCCACGCGATATCCTGGCATCCGGGGAAGAAATGGTCGTCGTGGTGGTCGAGCGCGTCCGTCTTGAAGTATCCGTGCGCGGTGGCGATCCATTCGTGTGGCAGCATGCGGCCGTCCACGGCCGTCAGCCTTCCGCCCTCGATCAATGAGCGATCAACCACTGGTGACCGGCCGGTATTGACCTCAATCATCTGCATGATTTCGTCGAAGCGAACACAGCCGTCAACCTGGAAGTTCGCTTCAAGGAACGCAATGTACTCCCGCATTCGTGCGACCAGCCGGGGCGAAGCGGCAGTGACGGGTTCGCCCGCCTCCCATCGTGTAGAGATAAATCCGTTCTCAATTCCGACGGCTCCGGGCGTGTAGCCGGCGTCAGCGAGCAATTGAGCGCGCGCGAGCTTGCGATGGGCAATCCGGCCAAGGCCGGCGAATTTGAGCAGCGTGTCGCCGCGGAGATACTTGCGCCGTTCATGCTGCGTCTGCACTGCTGGCCAGACCTCCAGCAGCTCGCGCCATTTGCCGCCGGAAGCATCACGCACGCTCCCAAGTTGCGGCAGGATACATGTCTCAAAACTCGTGACGTAGCGGCGATGGCGCGGCCAACGCTGTCGTGCTTCCGCTGACCGCAATCCGGAGCCGTCGTGATCCCAGCTCGGGAAGAACACGATACGGTTGTCGCCGATTCCGAGTTCGTTGAGCGCGCGCGCCACGGCGGCAAATGAGCTCCCGCTGATTCCCGGTCCCTCGTCCACCACGGCGAACCATTCGTAAGTCCGCAGCGTGCGGCTCAGCCCCGGACCGAGCTTCACGTACCGCTCGAAGGGATGGCCGTGTGGGCGCACGGTGATCGAATCGGCCTCGAGCTCGCACGCGACCACTCTCGACAGGCTTGCCCCGATGCTGCGAATGCCGATAACGCAGCAGTGCTCCGGGCGGCACTCGGCGAGGAACCGCCGCGCCGATTGCGCGTACATCTCGGGGTAAAGAGCATAGTAGGCGTAGCCTTCGGGGTCGCGGATCGTGATCGTTTCCGGCAAATGGCCGGGAGGAATCTCACCGCTCCGAAACGCGCGCGTTACCGCGCAGTCCTCATCCACATCGCGACAGAGTGCATCGACCACCCCGGCCTCGAGCTGTCCGAACGCAATCAGACGATCAACGCCCGACAACTGATCGATTTCGGCAATCAACTGCCGTGTTGAAACCGTCTGCGCCCTGTCGGAATAGACGATCACGCCGCGTAGCGCCGCGTCATCCGCGCACAGAAATCGGCGAACTCATCTACACACCTGGGTGGGCTCGTGTGGTGCGGCCGCATCCCGCAGTGTTCGGGCGTGAAGCAGTAGGTCAGCGTGACATCAAAACCATCGAGCGCTCCCATCTGCCGGTCAAACCAGTTGTCGGCATTCTGCCGAAAGCTGTCGGCCCAGCTGATGCCGGTGCGCATGTACTTCACTCCGAGTTCGCGCAGTAGCCGCGCCGTCTCCTCGAGCCGATGGTCCTCGAAATGGATCCACTGGCAGATGCCTATTTCGGGAGTGTAGTTGACGAAATCCTTCAGGGCCAGTTTCGGACTGCCGTCTTCGCGTACCAGACCCATATAGAAGTGGCGATAGTAGGCCGAGCCCTCCGCTTCGCGGTGGCGGGTGGTCGCAGGCCAGGCCTTCGGCAGATCGAAGAGGCTGTACCAGTGAATGCGCGGCGACCTGCCGATGAGCAATTCGGCGGTACGCTTCAGCCCGAACTCCTGCACCTCCTCGGCACCGAATGTGGAGACTCCGACTTCGGAAACCCAGATGGGCAGCGACGTAACCGCGCGGATCTCTTCCAGCTTGTCCGGCCACTCGTGAATGGTCCAGTGATTCCAGTCGAGAGGAAAGCCATGCACGGCGATCGCGTCGACATGCTCCAGGGCTCCATAGCCGTCGAGCTTGGAGATAAAGTTCGGATCGATCGGCGAAATGCCGCCGAGCACGCGCGTAATCCGCGGA
>DASSSG010000659.1:0-3039 GCA_035708545.1 Bryobacteraceae bacterium
CGAACCTCGTTCCCGGTGTTTACCGCGTCGAGATCGTCGCCTCCGGTTTCAAGCGTTACGTCCAGGACAATGTCACGGTTGCGGCGGCCACCACGCTTCGTCTCGACCCGCAGCTCCAGCTTGGTCAGGTCACCGAATCAATCGAAGTTACTGGCGGCGCCGTCCAGATTCAGACCGATAACGCGAAGGTCTCCACGCACGTGCAGAACAAGCTCGTCGATGAACTTCCGCTCGTTGTCGCCGGCTCCATGCGCAGCCCGTTCAATCTGGTCGCAGTCGCCGCCGAAGCGAAAGGCGAGGGCCAGCGCATGTCGCTCGGCGGGGGACAGGTCGCCGCCTGGGATGCCACGCTCGATGGCCACTCGGTGGGCACGAACCGCTCCGCTGATACGGCCGAAGCCGCGCTCAACACACCCTCCGTTGAAGCCCTCACCGAATTCACTGTCGACACGAACGGCTTCAAGGCCGAGTACGGCCAGGCCGGCGGCGGCGTCATGACCTTCGCTTCGAAATCCGGCACCAACCGGTTCCACGGCACCGCGTATGATTTCCTGCGCAATGACGTCATGGACGCCCGCGGCTTCTTCGCGAAGATCCGGCCCGTGTACAAGCAGAACGACTTCGGCGCCACCTTCGCCGGCCCCATCACCATTCCGAAGCTGTACGACGGCCGCAACCGCTCATTCTTCTTCTTCTCCTACGAGGGTTTCCGGAACCGTGTCGGCGCAACCGACACCTTCCTGTCGGTTCCCACGCCCGAGATGTACCGCGGCGATTTCACCAGGTGGGTCGATCAGAGAGGAGGCCTGATCACTATCTACGACCCGGCCACGACAAAGCCGAACCCGACTGGACCGGGTTTCGTACGCGAACCGTTTCCCGGCAACGTCATCCCCCAGGGACGTTTCAGCGCGTTTTCGAAACTTCTGATCCCATATGGGCAGGCTGTGCAGCCAAATACCGGCGCCGCCCCGGGCACGAGCGCTTACGTCCGCAATAACTATCTGGTGAGTAACGGCACGGAAGTTACTCCGACGAATAAGTGGAGCGTCAAAGGCGATCAGATCATCGGCTTGCGACAGCGGCTTGGATTCCTGTGGAACATGACCACGTTCCGCCGGAAACCCGGAGCCGGCGGACCTCCCGGGTTGCCCATCCCGCTCTGGAGCGGCCAGATTCAGGCCTGGGACACCGACGCCTGGCGCGTCACTCATGATTTCACGCTCTCACCCACGCTTGTCAATCACGCCTCCTTCGCGCGCAATTCGTTCACCAAGAACAGCTACTCGGGCGGCACCACGGAGAACTGGAAGGACAAGATCTGCATGAAGGGCGTTGTCGACTGTAACGTGAACTTCCCGCGGGTCCTGTTCACGGAATTCTCTCCATGGGGCTCGACTGCGTATAACGGCACCGAGCAGCCGGGCTGGGGCATCAAGGACGATCTGAGCTATATTCACGGCTCGCACACGATGAAGTTCGGCTTCGCCTTCCAGAGCCAGAACGCGAACGGCTTCGGCCAGCAGGACATCTCCGGGCGCGCCGACTTCAGCTATCTGGGGACCAGCATCCCAACCGCCACGTCATTTCCCGCAAGCGGGGGAAGCTCGTTTGCCTCGTTCCTTCTCGGCGATGCGCACTTCGGCCGCACTGAAACCGTGCGGTTCGTCACGCAGCACTATCCTTACTACGGCTTCTACGCGCAGGACGACTGGAGGATCAGTCGCAAGCTGACCCTGAATCTCGGCCTGCGCTACGAATTCACGCTGCCGCCCACGAACGAACGCGACGAGTACTCCGACTTCACGCCCGATCGGCCGAATCCCGGCGCCGACGGTTTTCGCGGCGCGCTGCGCTTCGCGGGCTTTGGGCCTGGCCGCGAAAATACACGCTCTCTCGTGCCCGGCTGGTACGGAGCCATCGGCCCGCGCGTCGGCATCGCCTGGGCTCCTGACACCCTCACCACGTTCCGCGTGGCCCTCGGCCGCTCCTTCAGCCGCGTTACCGCCGTACAGGGCAGCGGCCATTTTGCCGGCTTCATCGGGCAGTACGAGTTCAGCAACGCCAGCCAGGGCGTCACGCCGACCTTCAACTGGGACAACGGGCTGCCCGCATACAAGCTGCCGCCGTCCATCGACCCGGCATTCTCGAACCTGAACACGATCGACTGGTGGCAGGGCAGGGAGGCGACGCGCGCCCCCGAGAACCTTTTCTGGACATTCTCCGTCCAGCGACAGATCTTCGGAAACACGGTGCTGCAGGCTGGCTACAACGCAAATGTCGGTACGCACCTCCAGACGGGCCTGCTCGCCTGGAATCAGGTGCCGACGCCGGTGTTCAATGACCTCGTGGCTCGCTTTGGCCCCGGGCAGGCGATTGCGCTCATGAACGCGGACATTAACTCCGCGCAGGCGCGCGCCGCCGGCATCCCGATTCCGTATCCGAGCTTCACCACCCAGCGCGTGCGCAGCGTCGCGCAGGCGCTCCGGCCGTACCCGCAGTACGGCAACATCATCACCGGCGTGCAGAACGGCGACAAGAGCGGCCACTCGAGTTACCACGCGATGGTGCTGCAGTTAGACCGCCGCTTCGCCAAAGGTCTGTCAATGAACTGGAACTACACGCTCTCGAAGCTGCTGACGGATTCCGATACTTACTTCGCCGACGGCGGCGCCGCCATGGACCATCACAATCGGCGCCTCGAGAAATCGATCGGCCGCTACGATCAGACGCACGTGTTCAAGTTCTCGACTCTGTACGAGCTGCCCTTCGGGCGCGGCAAGCGCTGGCTGTCCGGAGGCATTCTCAGTCATGCTCTCGGCGGCTGGCGCGTAAGCGGGATCCAGATCTATTCGAGCGGGTTTCCGGTTGCGCTTTCACGCAACAACTCGCTCCCGCTTCAGAACGCTTCAAATCGTCCGTTCGTTGACAGCTACGAGAACTGGCGAGCGCCCATCAGGGGCGATAAGTTCGATCCCAACGTCGACCGGTTCCTGAAGCCCAAGAACCAGTTCCCCGCGCAGCCCGCGCATCTGTACG
>DASSSG010000660.1:0-6847 GCA_035708545.1 Bryobacteraceae bacterium
GGGAACACTGGGCCGGCTGGGACGCGGCACGTTCATCGGCCCCGATCTGCGTGTGTTCGATCTGGCGCTGCTGAAGACCGTCGCCTTCCGGGAACGAGCCCAGCTGCAATTTCGCGCGGAAACGTTCAATCTGTTCAACCGCGCCAACTTCGGCCCGCCGCAGCTTACCGTCTTCGCCGGCGCAGCAGACAACGAGCGTCCGCTGTCGAGCTTCGGAAAGGTGCGCTCGACCATCACGTCATCGCGGCAGATCCAGTTAGCGTTGCGAGTTTCGTTCTGAAACGCTGTGTTTACCGTGCCGCGGTACTTTCGTCGCTCGTTCCCGAAGCCGTGGGCAGGGTCACACGCACAGTTGTCCCACCGCCGCCGCCACTTGTCACCTCGATGTCGCCGCCGTGCTCGCGAAGAATCTGACGGCAGCTGAACAGACTCCAGTTGCCCGCGGCGACACGGCCGTGAGAGACGCGGAACGCCGCCGGATCGAAAAGCGCCGGCAGGTCCTCGGCGGGAATACCGCGGCCATTGTCCTCGATCCTGACCTCGATTGCGCCATCGATGTCGCGCGTGGCGACGAACACCCGGCCGTCCGCCTCGATCGCATCCACGGCATTGCTCAACAGATTCGAAAATACTGCGCTGAGCTGTTGTGGGCGGCAGACAAATCTGGGCAGGGGATGCAGCTCGCAATCGATCGGCACGCGGTTGCGCGATTCCGAGCTGACAACCGCAACAACGTCCGACAGCAGGTCATTCAGGTTCGCGGATTGAACGTCGGCGCGGTCCAGATTCGTGAACCGCTGCATGCGACCCACAATGCCACGCAGGCGAGCGGCGGAGTCGCGCCCCGAACGCGTAATATCGGCGAGCACGGCCCGGAGACGGTCCTGCTCGGCCGCCGGCGCGCTCCGCATGCGATCGGCCAGTTGCGACAGCGTCTCGACTGCGCTCGTGAGCACTCCAATGGGCGAATTCAGCTCGTGGCTGAGCGCGGCCGCTACGCGCCCCATCGTCGCGGCGTTCTCCGAAATCAGGAGCCTGCTCTCCGCTTGCCGGAGGCGCTCGGACGTGCGCAAAGCCTCCTGGTGAGCGAGGTAGCCGACATAGCGCTGCCGGTAAACTGATGCCGTGAGTCCGGTGCAGAGCAGCGTCACGCCGAACGTGAATACGTGCTGGAGCGAGCCGTAGCCCGCCTCGGCCCAACCGAGCCTCTGCCGTGCGGCGAGCAGCGAGCCCAGATAGAGCACATTGATTCCAAGCCCGAGCACGAGCGTATGCGCAGGCTTCAGCGGAACAGCGGCGGCCGCGCCGAAGAGCACCAGGATCATGTAGCCGAGCAGATGATGCTCGACCCAGGCGATATCCGCGGCGAGAAGCAGCGCCGACCATATGATAATAGCGGCGCTGATCCAGATTGAGACGGCAGTGATCAGGCGAGCGTAACGCCTGCCGGGCTCCGTCCACCCCGCGGCGAGCGTCACCGCACCCAGAGCGATGAAGACAAGATTCGGGAGCGCGCTCTCGGCGGAAGTGATCGGGACCGGGATAATGCCAACGCCCGCGGCCAGCATGAGCAGCGGGACGGCGATCTCGAGCGCACCCACGGTGCGAAGGCTCAGAATACTGCCACGCTGAATCTCGTGACGGAACCCGTCATCCCGCTCCGGACCTCGGGCCAGCAGCCCGGCCGCGAGCTGTTCCACGTGCTCACGCATCAGAGTTACGGTACACCCTCGCGATCGCAGAACGGTTCGCGGCCTCTTCGGAGTGAGTTGCTGTCTCGCGTCCAGGCCGGGAATCGTATATAGTGGTGCGCACACGAAGGAGACACGAGTACACACGTTCACGAATCTGGTCCTTGTCTTCGCGGTTGCTGTCCCGCTGGTCGGCGCCGACGTATCAGGCAAATGGAAAGCGACATTTACAGCGCCTGGCGGGGAAACGCGAGAAAACATCATCACACTACAGGCCGAGGGCGACAAGCTCACCGGGACCGTCTCGGGCCGCATGGGCGAAGCGAAGATTCAGGATGGAACGGTCAACGGCGACGAGGTCACATTCGTCGTTGTACGAAGTTTCAACGGGGAGGACGTGAAGATCACATATAAAGGCAAGGTCACCGGGAACAAGATGGCTCTGAAAGTCAGCGCGCGCGATCGCGAGTTTGACGTGACGGCCACCCGAGAGTAAACAAACGCGGTAATGCCTTATTGCGCCGCTATGAGCTTCGGCGGCAGGCGGCGCAAGGAGCGGGGGTCGTGAATGCGGCTCGGCCCCCGTTTCCTGAGTCTCACACCCTTCCTCTGCACATCGGTTTCTCGTCGATGTATCCGGAAACGAATTACATTGTAGGTGTCGCATGACCTGGCTGCTGATCGCGTTCGTCTTTCCGGTGTCGGTGTGGTATGGCGGCGGTAAGGCGCGCGCGCCGATGCTCGAGGACAATCCGCGTGCGAAGAAGGAGGTCTGGCGCAGGGACGTCCAGGCCATCAGGCAGACAGGTTTCAACGCCATCCGCGGCTGGATTGACTGGGCGAGCGCCGAGCCCGGGCAGGGCAAGTACAATTTCGAAACGCTCGATGTGCTGCTCGACCTCGCGCGCGAAGAAGGTTTGAAATTCATTGTTCAGGTGTACATGGACTCGGCTCCGGACTGGGTCGGGGTACGCTTTCCGGATTCGCTCTACACAGCCGCCGGTGGCGCTCGCATCACGCCGGAAGCCGCGCCCGGCTACTGCCGCGATCACCCAGGCGTACGAGAGCGGGAGATCGCCTTCTTCTCCGCGCTTGCGAAGCACATGGGCAAGCACCCGGCGTTCCTCGGCTGGGATCTGTGGAGCGAGCCGCACGTCATCAACTGGGCCAATGCGACGTGGATGCCGAACGCGGAGTACTGCTTCTGCCCGCGCTCGGTCGCGCGTTTCCGCGCCTGGCTGAAGCACAAGTACAACAACCTCGACGCGCTGAACGCCGCCTGGTACCGCCGGTTCACTACATGGGATCAGGTCGAGCCCAACCGCCTCAGCACGATTCTGTCCTACACGGACTACATTGACTGGCGTACGTTCATCCAGCACAAGCTCGGTGAGGACTTGCGCGATCGCTACAAAGCGGTCAAACAGTTCACGCCCGGCGCGGTCGCAACCAGCCACGCGGCTGCTCCGAGCCTGTTCACGTCGCCCCTCGCGGGAGACGGCAGCCCCGATGATTGGATCATGCGTCGCGAGGTCGATTTCTACGGCACCAGCTTCTATCCGAAGCACTCGTATCCTGTTGGGCGGGATCCGGCCTGGCGCGGCGCGCTGCTCGATTTCGCGAAGTCATCCGGCTATGCAGACGGCCGGAACGGTTTCTGGATCGGAGAGCTGCAGTCCGGCTTCGGTACCGTGGCGCTCAACGTCAGCGGCACGGTCACGGCGGCGGACATTACCAATTGGATGTGGAGCACGGTCTCGCGGGGCGCGAAGGCGGTGAACGTGTACGCCTGGTACCCGATGAGCACCGGGTATGAATCGGGCGGCTATGGCCTGATTCAACTCGATGGCACGCTGACCGATCGCAGCAAAGCCGCCGGAGACGTGGCGCGCGCGATCGCCGCGAATTCGGAGCTGTTCGAGCGTGCCCGTCCGCCACAAGCCGAACTGGCGATCGTCTACAACCCGCTCAATTACTTCGTCGGTGGACGCCAGCGCGCAGCCAGCAACTACGGCCCGCAGAGCGAGGTGGCCGGCATCGAGCGCGACGCGATGCTCGGTCTGTATCGCGCGCTGTTCCCGCTGAACGTGCCGGTCGATTTCGTTCACGTACAGCAACTCAGCGCCGCCGGACTGAACAAATACAAGCTGGTGTACGTACCCTATCCTCTGATGCTGCCGGAGAGCGCGGCGGCTGCACTGCGCGGCTACATGGGCAAGCTGGTGCTCGAAGCGCGGGCGGGCTGGAACACAGATGCGGGCCGGGCATCCGAGGTGATCCCCGGCATGGGTCTGCATGAGCTGGTGAAGGCGCGCGAATCGGCCGTGCAGAGCATTCCGGGCAGCCGGACCGAGCTCATCTGGGAGTCGCTGCTGGCCCGCGGCACGAAAACGCCGGCGCGCCTGTACGAAGAGACGCTGGAACCGCTCTCGCCCGAGGCCAGGGTGGTCGCGCGCTTCGCCGACGGCCGGCCGGCTGCGATCATGACGGATCGCACACTCATGCTCGGCTCCTACGTCAGCCCGGTCGCGGAGACACCCTTCGCGAAGGCATTGCTCGACTGGGCGCAAATCACCGCACCAGTAAGCGTAAACGGCGCATCGCTGGAGGTCCGGACGCTCGAATCCGGCAGCGAAACGCTCGTCTTCGTCTTCAACCACACCTCTGCGAGCGCTGCTGCAGGTATCGCTTTGAATCGCCCGCGCGTCGTATGGTCGGAGACGCTGCCGCCGAACGGCGTCTCCGTGTTCCGTATCGCTCCTGACGGCCGTCGCACGCGGATTGCACCATGATCCCCACCACGCCAAAACCGCACACGACACTGAGCGGCATTCCTGTGGAGCCGTTCTACACCCCGGCCGACGTCCCCGAACCGTCGCTTCCCAACCCCGGCGTGTTTCCCTACACCCGCGGCATCCACCGCGATATGTACCGCGGGAAGTTGTGGACGATGCGCCAGTTCGCCGGCTTTGCCACGCCCGAAGAGACCAACGCGCGTTATCGCTATCTTCTCTCTCAGGGACAGAGCGGCCTCTCGGTGGCATTCGATCTGCCGACGCTGATGGGTTACGACGCCGACAGCAACGCCGCACTCGGAGAAGTCGGGAAATGTGGCGTCTCGGTCTCGTCGCTCGAGGATATGGAGATCCTGTTCGACGGCATCCCGCTCGACGCGGTCACCGTATCGATGACAATCAACTCGCCCGCGCCCGTCATCTGGGCAATGTACCTGGCCGTCGGCGAAAAACAGGGCGTGCCTTTCTCAAAGCTCGGCGGCACGCTGCAGAACGACATCCTGAAAGAATACATCGCGCAGAAGGAGTACATCTTTCCGCCGCGCCCCTCGATGCGGCTGGTCACGGACGTGATCGAATACGCGACCGCCCACACGGCCCGCTTCAATCCGGTCTCGATCAGTGGCTATCACATTCGGGAGGCAGGCTCGACCGCTGTCCAGGAACTCGCGTTCACGCTGTACGACGGTATCGAGTACGTGAAGTGGGCGCTCGAGCGCGGCCTTGCTGTCGATTCGTTCGCGCCACGGCTCAGTTTCTTCTTCAATGCGCATAACGATTTTTTCGAGGAGATTGCGAAGTATCGCGCGGCGCGGAAAATCTGGGCGGAGACGATGCGCGACCGCTTCGGCGCGGTCGCGGAACGCAGCCTGAAGCTGCGCTTTCATTCACAGACGGCGGGCTGCTCGCTCACATGGCAGCAGCCGTACAACAACGTCGTGCGCACGACGCTGCAGGCGCTGGCCGCAGTGCTCGGGGGTACGCAGTCGCTGCACACCAACTCACTCGACGAAGCGTACGCGCTGCCCAGCGAGGACGCGGTGACGCTCGCCTTGCGCACCCAGCAGATCATCGCGCATGAATCGAATGTAACGGCCACGGCCGACCCGCTCGGCGGAAGCTGGTTCATCGAGCGGCTCACATCGGACATGGAACGCGGGGCCCGCCGCTACATCGAGCGCATCGACGCGATGGGAGGCATGATCCCCGCGATTGAACGCGGATTCCCGCAGAGTGAAATCGCCGATGCCAGTTACCGTTACCAGCGCGCTATCGACGAGCGCGACCAGATCATTGTCGGCGTAAACGCGTTCCAGGCCGAGCACGACGACGCGCCCGAGCTGCTCGAAATCGACGAGCGTCCCGCGCGGGAGCAGGCCGCCAAACTCGAGCGCCTGCGCGCCCGCCGCAACGCCGCGGCCGTCGAGAGTTCCCTGGCGGACCTGCGCCGGGCCGCTTCCGGTACCGACAACACGATGCCCTATATACTGGAAGCAGTGCGCGCGTACGCGACTCTTGGTGAGATCTGCGACGCACTGCGCGACGTCTTCGGGACTTATCAGGAGAGCAGCGTCATCTGAGGGCTGGCCACGAACGGCGATTCGCGCGGGCCCCAGAGCGGCATCCGGAATGGAAAGCCGTATCCGAGTTCTGGTAGCGAAGCCCGGGCTCGACGGACACGATCGGGGAGCGAAGGTGATCGCGCGGGCGCTGCGCGATGCCGGGATGGAGGTCATCTATACGGGCCTTCGCCAGACTCCGGAGATGATCGTCAGTGCTGCATTGCAGGAGGACGTGCAGGTAATCGGCCTTTCGATCCTCTCAGGCGCGCACAAGGCGATCGTGCCCCGCGTGCTCGAGCTCCTCAGAGAGCGCGGCATGCAGGACGTACTCGTAGTGGTGGGCGGCACAATTCCCGACACAGACGCCGCCGAATTGAAGGCCACGGGAGTGGCCGCCGTTTTCCAGCCGGGCGCCTCGCTGGACGGCATTGTTGAATTTATTCGTGGCGCGGTGAGCGCCGCACGCTGACGGGAGCACCCGATGCAGGAAAAGCTGAATATTGCAGTCTTTGTGGACTACGACAACATCGAGATCGGTCTCAGGTCCACGCTGCGCCGCGACTTCGACGTGTCGCTGGCGCTCGAGGCATTAAAGGAACGTGGCGATCTCGTGGCCAAGTTCGCTTACGCCAACTGGAGCCGGCAGGAACCGGCGACGCGCTCGATGGCTGAGAACGCCGTACAGATGGTACAGCGAATTCCCTCGCCGCGCGGCGACAAGAACGGAGCCGATATTAACCTGGCGCTCGACGCTCTGGAGATGGCCTTCACGCATGAGCACGTGAACGCCTTCGCTATC
>DASSSG010000661.1:0-10128 GCA_035708545.1 Bryobacteraceae bacterium
CATTCACCGGCTTCGAGCGTGGCTTTCTGCTGCTCGAGAAAAGCGAAGGTCTGGGGATCTCGGTGGCGCGCGACCGGAACGGCCGGCCGGTGCCAAAATCTGACCTGAAGGTCTCGTTGACCGCACTGCAGCGCGCGCTCCGGCAGCGGCGCGAGCTGCTGGCCATGAGCTTCGACCCGACCGAGACGGGAGAGTTCTCCATGGGGAACTCCACGGTCGCCGATGACGATCTGCGCAGCGTTGTCTGCGTCCCGCTGGTACGCGTACGCGGCAACTCGAGCGAAGAGACGCAGATGATCACATCGAAAAGCGATACCGTCGGGGTCATCTACCTCGACTCGCGACAGACCGCCGTCGATCTCTCGCACGGCAATCGCGAGTTGCTGCAGACGCTCGCGCTCGAGGCCTCCACGATCCTCGAAAACGCGCGGCTGCTGGCCGAAGAGCGCGTCAAGCAGCGTATGGAGGAGGAGCTGAATATCGCGCGCGAGATTCAGGCCAGCCTGCTCCCGAAACGGCTGCCGGAAACCGGCTGGTTTCGTGTAGCCGGCTGGAGCGTGCCTTCTCACCAGGTTGGCGGCGATTATTTCGATATCAAGCAGATAAATCAGGACACATGGTCGGTTGTGGTGACCGACGTCTCCGGCAAAGGCGTGAGTTCGGCCATTCTCGCCGCACTGCTGCAGGGCGCGTTCGTTCTCGCCTCCGAGGGAACACTGGAAATCGAGCGCATGATGGAGCGGGTCAACCATTTCCTGAACGATCGCACGGAGGGGGAGAAGTACGCCACGGCGTTTTACTGCACCATCGGCCATGATGGTTTGCTCCGCTGGGCCAATGCCGGACATGTCACACCCTTCCTTGTGCGCCGCAGCGGCGACGTGCGCGCGCTGGACACAACGGGCCTGCCGCTCGGAATGCTGCCCACCGCTTGTTATGCCGTCGAGAAGGAGCGTCTTGCGCCCGGCGACAAGATCGTCGCTTACAGCGACGGACTGTCGGAGGCGCAGAATGGCGAGGGCCGTTTCTTTGAGACGAGCCGCATGAAGGAACTTATTCGGACACACGCCGCCAGAGATTACCGCGAGCTGCACGGCGCGCTGCGCTGTGAGGTCGAGGATTTCACGCGCGATGCCGTGCAGACAGACGACATTACTCTGGTCGTGATGGAGTACGCTGCGCAATAGCGGCGCAGAACGGACAACCGTCAGCAATCGGCCCGCAGCTCGGCAAACTGCTGCGGCTAAGATGACATTTCGCAGTCTCGCGGCAGCAGCGCCGGTCAGCCGAGACGCCGAATGCGAATCTCTTTATACTCGATCCATTTTCCCGCCTCGTGTGCCTGCAGCATCACGGGCGTGGAATCTTTTTGTTCCAGCTTGTCATAATCGACGACCGTATCCCCGTTGACGCGCACAACGCAATGGCTGCCATCAACCAGCAGCTGGAACGGGAACCACCGCTCTGGTTCGATACGCGGATACGGCCGGCAACGCTGGAAGCCGTACAGCGAGCCGGTGGGGTATACCGCGCCCTCGACGTCGTGGAGCTGGATCTCGTAGCGCGCCGACGAAGGCTCTGCCGGTCCGCGAAACATAATGCCGCCGTTGTGGTGATGACTGCCCCGGATGTAGCACTGGAATTCGAAGTCGCGAAAGCGTTCGCGAGTGCCGAGGTAGCCGAGACCATCCGCCCGCAGCATCGGACCGACAGGCTCCCAGCGCGCTTTGCCGTTCGTGACGATCCAGTTCTTCTCCAGATCCGAAGGCCCGGCGTACAACGTGATCCACTGCTCGTTTCCCGGGAGCTCTTTGATACGCAGGTTGCGAAAGCGCAGCGGATACGAGAGCGACTCAATGCCGATATAACCCGAGCGCAGACGGTAGCGCAGTTCCGAATGGCGAGCGAGATCCATGTCCTGTACGAGCTCTTCGTTGATCCACACCCGCAACGACGGCCACTGGCTGACGATTCGGATGCTGTTCCACTGGCCTCGGCTCCTGACGTTCACCTTCCGCGGAGCGACAAGCGGGAAGATCGCGCCCATGCTTTCGGCCAGCGGCGGATCGTCGTGCTTCTGAAACAGATTGATCTTCAACCCTGTCCAGGTCGGGCGTCCATGCACCGGGGCATGGATGTAGACGCCGGAATTTGCCCAGCCTTCGATGAAAACCTCGCAACGGAAGTCGAAGTTCTCGTAGCGACGCTGCGTGCGCAGCCACGCCGGGAACCCGGATCCGCGGTGGATGACGATGGCGCCGTCTTTGACGTAAAAGGCCGATTCGGGACCGTCGACGACATTCCAGCCGGCGAGAGATCGCCCGTCGAACAGCGAAACGAATCCGGTCTCGTCGTCGGCAGGCGCCGGCACGGGGCCCGCCGCGAGGCTGCCGAGAAAGAGCCGCCGGGTCATTGCGCCGGTTCCTCTACAGCCTCACACGTCGCTTCAGGAAAGCGGCGATCCGCTCGACCGCCTCCATCAGGTTCTCGAGCGAGTTGGCATAGCTGAAGCGAAGAAAGCCCTCGCCGTACTCGCCGAACGAGGCGCCGCTCAGGCATGCCACGCCTGCCTCCGTGAGCAGCGCGTCCGCCAGCTCTTTCGAGCGCATGCCGGTGCCTTCGATGTTTGGAAACGCGTAAAAGGCGCCCTGCGGGCAGGCAGTGCGGAAGCCGGGAAGAGCGTTCAGGCCCTCGCAAAATGCGTCCCGCCGCCGCCGAAACTCGGCGACCATCGCCTCGACGTCATCCTGAGGTCCGGTGAGCGCCGCGATGCCCGCGCGCTGCGTAAAACTCGCGGTACAGGAGTTCGAGTTCACCATCAGCTTGTTGACGGCTTCCACCAGCCACTCGGGCATGACCCCATAGCCCCTGCGCCAGCCGGTCATCGCGTACGTCTTCGAGAATCCATCGAGGAGGATCGTCTTTTCGAGCATGCCGGGGAAGCCTGCGATCGAAACTGGCGGTTCATCGAGGTAATGAATGCGGGAATAAATCTCGTCGGAGAGCACGATCACGTCCCTGTCGCGCAGTAACGCGGCGAGCGCGGCGATGTCCTCGCGCGGAATCACGCCGCCGGTCGGGTTCTGCGGCGAGTTCAGGATGATCATCTTCGTCCTGCTGGTCAGCTTCGACCTGAACACATCCAGGTCAAACGAGAAGCCGCGCTCCATCAGGAGCGGAATCGGCACCGGTACACCCCCGGCATACCGGATCATCGACTCGTAAATCGGGAACCCGGGGTTCGGGTAGATTACTTCATCGCCCTGCTCGATCATCGCGAGGATCGGGAAGAAGATGATCGGCTTGCCGCCGGGAACCACGCACACGTGCTCCGGGCCGACACGGACGCCGCGCGTGCTGCTGATATAGGCAGCGATTACCTCGCGGAAATCGGGATAGCCCTGCGTCGGACCGTAGTGCGTCCAGCCTTCATCGAGCGCCTGTTTTGCGGCTTCGCGGACATGCTTTGGCGTATTGAAGTCGGGTTCACCGATCTCGAGATGGATGACGCTTCGACCCTGCGCTTCGAGCGCGCGGGCGCGGACGAGCACTTCGAACGCTGTCTCGGTGCCGAGGCGGCCCATGCGGGCCGCCAGCAGCGAAGATTCGGTGGCAAGCAAGGATGACCTCACGCGATGGTTTCCTGAGGAGTAACTCGTTGTTCGGCTGCAGCTTGGTGCTCGGCGCGCGAACTGGACCCTTCACGGCGGAACCAGGGAACGCCGTTGCGGTGCTCCACCAGCTCGACGCGGGTATCGATACTTACGCGCTCGCCTTCGATTCGGCCGGTCACGCGAGTGCCATCGTCGAGAGTGACAATGGCGAGCTGGTATGGCGCTTCCGCTGTGAATGCAGCCGGAGCGGCGTAGACTATGGTTTCGGTATAGATGGTGCCTTTCATCGGGCTGTCCTACTTACATTCCAGGATCGTTACTACTGCCGAGGCGCCGGAGCCGCCCAGGTTCTGCGCCAGGCCGATTTCGTGCTTCGCGACCTGACGCTCGCCCGCTTCGCCACGTAGCTGCAGCACCACGTCGCAGATTTGCGCGACGCCGGTAGCGCCTACGGGATGGCCTTTCGCTTTGAGGCCGCCGCTCGTGTTCACCGGGCGCTCGCCTTTGATGCAGGTCCGCCCTTCCTGTGTGTACGGACCGCCTTCGCCCTTCCTCACAAAACCCAGATCCTCGATTGCGATCACCTCCGCGATCGTGAAGCAGTCGTGTACCTCCGCCAGCTGAATGTCGCTCGGGCTGACGCCGGCCATCTTGTATGCTTTTTCGGCCGCCGTGCGCACGGCGTGGAAAGTGGTGATGTCGTCCTTGTGATCGAGTGGAACGTAATCGGATGTCTGTGCGATGCCGAGAACCTGCACGTCGCCGCGATCGGCGGGGGCGATAACGACGGCGGCCGCGCCGTCGCTCACGAGCGAGCAGTCGTACACGGTGAGCGGGTCGGCAACTGGTTTGCCCTTCAGCGCCTGCTCGATGCTGATGGGCTTGCGCATGTGCGCGTCGGGATTTTTCGCCCCGTTGCCGTGGTTCTTGACAGCGACGGCCGCGAGCTGCTCGCGTGTCGTGCCGTACTGGTGCATGTGACGGCGCGCGATCATTGCGAACAGGGCAGGGAAGGTCGCGCCGGCGCGGCCCTCGGTACCGCAGTCGCCGGCCATGGCGAGGATTTCCGCGACGCGCGGGGTGTCAGTGGAGGTCATCTTCTCAACGCCGGTAACGAGCACGACATCGTAGATGCCGGCGGCCACCGCGGAGCAGGCATGGAAGAACGCCGCGCCGCTCGAGGCGCATGCGGCTTCGAGCCGGGTACAGGGAATGCCGGCGAGGCCGAGCTCGCCCGCGATGTACGGGGCGAGGTGGCTCTGGCCGACGAACGACGGGCCGGCGAAATTGCCGAGATAAAAAGCCTCCACCTCGGCAGGCTGTATGTTGCTGTTTCTGAGCGCCTTCTGAGATGCTTCGACAGCCAGGGAGCGGAGGTCGCGGTCCGGAAACGCGCCAAAAGCCGTCTTTCCGATGCCGATCACGGCAACGGGCCTCATATAAAATCAGGATAGCGCCGCAGGCAGTCTCCACGAATCGGAAGTGGCCGCCGTCAGTCGTTTGTGAAGGCGAATGTCGGCAGAGGCAGGCACATTTCCGGCTAGTGGAGCGCTGTGTGAGCGCCGATGTACGGGCATGAAGGACGCCGCCGACACTGCCGTTCAGGACTCCCAGGAGCTGCAGAGCCGGTTCATCGCGGATAATCTCCGGCGCATCTTTCTGCAGATATACCGTATCGTCGGCAATGTGGACGACGCGCAGGACCTGACGCAGGAGGCGTTCATCAAAGCGCTCCAGCATCAGGAACAGATTCGCGACGCTCAGAAGGCGGCGCACTGGCTGTCTCGAATCGCCAGCAATACCGCTATCGATTTTCTTCGCCGGCACGCTCGCGTCAGCTCCTGCGATATCGATTCCCTCGCTGAGCCAATTGCCGGCCCCGACGAAGACAGCCCCGAGGAGATGGTGCTGCGGACCGAGCATTCGGAGTACCTTCGCGACGGGCTGCGCCTCCTGACCGAGCGCGAGCGCGCGGCCCTCATCCTTCGCGATGTGGAAGGACTGCCAGCTGAGGAGGTGGCGGCGCGCCTTCGCTGCTCGAAGGCGACCGTGCGTTCGCACATCGCGAACGCGCGCATCAAGTTTCGCCGATACCTCGAAGGACGAAGGCGATGAAGCATCCGCGCGACGAAAAGCTTGCTTTGTTTGCCGGCGGCGATCTCGGCGTCCTGGAGCGCTGGCGGGTCTCACGCCACCTGCGGTGCTGCGATGGCTGCCGAGCCGAAGTAGCGCGATTTCGCCGCGCAGCCGCCGTGTTGAGCGGCGAGGCTGACCGGCTGCCCGCGGGTTTGAAATGGGAACGGCTGGCGGCCGAGATGACAGGCAATATTCGTGTTGGCCTGGCGGCCGGGCAGTGCGTGCCTCCGGTTGCTGCACCACGGCCGGAGCTGGGCTGGGCGCGGCCCGCGGCTCTCGTCGCCGCCCTGACCATCGTCATTCTGGGCGGGTGGTTCCTGCAGGGGCCGCGGATGCTGATGCCGCAACGTGTGGTCGCCGGCCCGGTGCTCGAGGCAACGCCGGCGGGTGTCGAGGTCAAAGCCAGCAGGGGTGCGCTGACGCTTCTGAACACGCGGGCCGCGTCGCCGGCCGTCTATGTGAGCGCGCCCGGTTCGCTGCGCGCGCGATTCGTCGATTCCGAGACTGGTCAGGTAACGATAAACAATGTGTACGCCGAGTAGATTCGCGCCGCTCGCGGGGTTGCTGGTGCTGGCGCTTGCGGCGCCGGCGCAGAACCGGATCGACCCGCACAGCACGATGAACATCACGCTGCCGGACGACTCTCCGGTGTCGCTGCTGGCCGCTGGCTGGGGCGACTCCACGGCGACGCACCGCGGTGGCGCGATGCTCCTCGAGCTCCACACCTCTCTCACGTTTCGCAACACGGATCGGCGTCGTATCCGCGGCATCACCCTGCTGGTTGTCGCGCAGGACGTTACGCCCGGCGGCAAGGCATCCGTGTCCGTACCGAGCCTGAATGTCGCGACCGGCGAGGCGTTCCCGGTTCGCATCGATCTGCGCCTGCTGCGGCCGGTCGCCTCAGGCACGTCGCCGCTTGCGGAAGTATCGCTCGATGGCGTGCTGTTCGACGATCTGTCTTTCTATGGTCCAAACCGGCTGAACTGCCAGCGCTCCATGACCGTGTGGGAGCTCGAAGCGCGCCGCGACCGAAGGTATTACCGGGAGCTGTTCGAGCGCGCGGGCCGCGATGCGCTCCAGCAGGAGATGCTCGCGAGCATGTCGCGGCAGGCCGAACGCGCGGGTACGCACGCCCGCGTGGCGCACGCTGCTCGGGCGACCAACCAGAGCGCCGAACGTCACGTGCAGTTCGCGTTCCTCGACGTGCCCGATGCGCCCCTCGATCTCGATACCGGAGCCGCACGAATCGCGGGAAACGAGCTGCGTTCCCCTCGGCTGATGCTGCGAAATGCCAGCCGCAAGGCAATAACCGGCGTGGAGATTGGCTGGCTGGTGAAGGATGCGCGCGGCCGTGAGTTTGTCACCGGCGGCGTCCCCATTGACCTTTCATTGCCGGCCCGGGGCAGCACGCGCGTCGTGCAGGAGGGAGTCTTCCGGTTCTCGCAGCCGGATGGTCCCGGCATCGTGATCGACGATCTCCGTGCGTTCCTCGCGAGTGTCGAGTTCGAAGACGGCTCGATGTGGGTGCCGCGGCGCACCGCGGGGACACGCCTGCCGACGCCGTCGCCGGAAGAGCAAAGGCTGGCCGAGCTGTATCGGAAACGCGGCCTCGATGCTCTGATTCAGGAGCTCAATAAATTCTGATCGTGGCCGCGCGCGATCTCAGCAGGTTCATCGGGCGCTCGCCTGACAACCTGAGCTGGAAGGAACAGCTCGAACTGGATGGCGTGTGGGTCGCGTTCGAAATGTATTCGCCCCTGAGGCTGCCTTTGCGTCGCTTCGAAGCGATCGGCGAGAGCGCTGCCGAGTGCCGCCGCCAGCTCGAGGCGCGCGGCGCAGATCCGACCGAGTACGAATATCTGCCGCTGGCGCGGAGCTAGCCGGCCGTCTCGCAAGTACCTTTACCATTCCCGCACGGTCGTGGCTTGGTTTCCCAGCGGCGCGCGTCACCGAGCGGTCAAGATACTTCAGAGACACGAAACCACCGGCGCCTCAGAAGAACGGCGGCGTACGGGCCTATGCGACTGTGCGCCGGCCCGCGATCAGCCCGATCACGAAAATTGCAAGGAAGACGAAGAACAGCACCTTCGCGATACTCGCCGCCATACCGGCGATGCCGATAATGCCGAGCAGACCGGCGATAATCGCAATCACGAGAAAGACCCACGCGTAGTGCAGCATGTCAAATCCCTCCGCTGTGTCTGTATGCAAGCTGCGGTCCAGCCGGCAAGTGACGCAGCGGCTTCGGGTTATCGACCGGTCCGAAGACTCTCGCCCGCGTACTTGCTGCGGGATGTTGTAAATGCGACGTTACTGGCCGGCGCTCGGGAAAACATGTGTATACACCACCTGTATACCAGCTATTGCTAACGGTGAGTAATGGTGTTAGCCTGAGGTTCTCTCCATGCATACGGCCCGCGCATTCCGGTTACGGGAGGAGCTTGCCGCGCTCCGTGTAAGCGCCGATATACAGCGTCCCGTTTACTCCCGGCTCGAAGCCGGTGCAGTGGTGCTCGTCCTCGGCGATCTCCGTTCCTCAGGCCTTGTCGATATCGCCTCGGCAAACGACCGCTACAGTGTTTTCGCCGAGGATCTGCTTGCACGATCGGAGCCGGTTGCGGAACGAGCACCCACAGGCGCTGCACTGAGCTGATCTTCGTGACGCAGCGCGGGCGACGCCCCGTATCTGTCGCGCATATTGCCGGCTGATGGTGATGGCCACAGAAGATTCGCGCGCTCATGTGCACATCGCGTGCGTCAGCGCCGCCTCGCCGTGTCAGGACTGGAATCGATATAATTCGTTTTCACCACCATGCGAAAGAAAGTGACCGTTGTCGGCGCAGGCAATGTCGGCGCGACGTGTGCCATGCGTATTGCCGATAAGGAGCTGGCCGATGTCGTGCTCGTCGACATCGTGGAAGGCGTGCCGCAGGGCAAAGGCCTTGACCTGCTCGAAAGCGGCCCCGTTGAGGGCTATGACGTGTTGGTTACAGGCGGGAACGACTACGAAGCGACCGCCAACTCGGACGTCGTTGTGATCACCGCCGGCTTTCCTCGAAAACCCGGCATGAGCCGCGACGATCTCCTGCTCGCCAACTATGAAGTCGTACGCACGGCTACGGAGCAGGCGGTCCGATATTCGCCAAACTCAATTCTGATTCTCGTCACGAATCCCCTGGACGCGATGTGCTGGACGGCGTTTCAGGTGTCGAAGTTCTCGAAAAACCGTGTCATCGGCATGGCGGGGGTGCTCGACACAGCGCGATTCCGCACCTTCATCGCCCAGGAGCTGAACGTTTCCGTCGAAAACGTAACCGCCGTCGTGCTCGGGGGCCACGGCGACACCATGGTCCCGGTGGTTCGTCTCAGCAGCGTCTCCGGCATTCCGCTCACAGAACTACTTGACCAGCCGACGCTCGACCGGCTTGTTCAACGCACGCGCGACGGGGGCGCCGAAATCGTCCGTTATCTGAAGACGGGAAGCGCCTACTACGCCCCCGCCGCCGCGACCGTCGAGATGGTTGAATCCATTCTCAGAGACAAGAAAAAAGTCCTGCCGTGTGCCGCGTATCTCGACGGCGAGTACGGAATCCACGGTCTGTTCGTTGGTGTGCCCGTCAGGCTCGGCGCGAATGGCATCGAGAAGATATACGAGATCGCGCTCAGAGACGACGAGAAAGCAGCTCTGCAGAAGAGCGCAAAGGCCGTCGACGAGCTGATCGCAGTGATCAGACAGAAAGCAGGAGCAACTGCATGACGCAGGATATGGTTCAGATTGTCTCGGGCATTCTCGCAGCCCTGTGTGTCGTCGCGATCATCCTCCGGCGCAGGTCAAAGAAGAAGAAGGCGGCCGTCGAAGACGAGTTCTGATTCCGCTCCGCATGGCAATTCGCCGCACGGCCGCGCCCTCGCAGGCGGCAAAGGCGAAGTCATCTGCAAAGGACGGCCGTCCCCGCATCGATGAGCGCTTCGCCTGCTTCAGGCTGCGAGTGGCCCGTTCACGCATCCACGGCTGGGGGGTTTACGCTATGGAACCTGTTCCTGCGGGCCGCAAGGTGATCGAGTACACCGGCGAACGCTGCAACCGCCGCGAAACCAAACGCCGCGCCAGCGCGAATCTGAACTACATGTTCACGCTTGACAAGTACTGGGCGCTCGACGGAAGCGTCGGCGGCAGCGGCGCCGAGTACATCAATCACTCCTGCGACCCCAACTGCCAGGCGCGCATCGTCAGGGGCCACATCATCTACTTCTCGGTCCGTGACATCGCGACCGGCGAGGAGCTCACCGTTGATTACAACTTCGACGCCAAAGTTGAAAAAGTGCCGTGCGGCTGCCGCTCCGTCCGCTGCCGCGGCACCATCAATCTGTTGAGGTA
>DASSSG010000662.1:0-7767 GCA_035708545.1 Bryobacteraceae bacterium
ACGTCTTCTTCGTTTTCGCGGACGATGACAACGTCCATGCCCGGATGCTTCGTGTCGACGTAGGGGTGGTAGGCGACGCACGGACGCACGTTGGCGTACAGCCCGAGCATCTTGCGTGTGGTCACGTTCAGGCTCTTGAAGCCGCCGCCCTGCGGAGTCGTAATCGGCGCTTTCAGGAAGACCTTCGTACGGCGCAGAGAATCCCACGAACTCTGTTCGATACCCGTGCTGTTCCCGCGCAGGTATACTTTCTCGCCAATCTCGATGGTCTCGATTTGGATTTGGGCTCCGGCCGCCTGGATGATCTGGAGCGTGGCATCCATGATCTCGGGGCCGATGCCGTCGCCATGGGCGACCGTAATAGGGGTTTTGGGCATAACAGAAGGGGAAGCTTCAAAATACTACACGCGCGAGGAGGGTTTGACAGGTCAGAGGAGGCGGCCGAGGGGCAGCGTCACGTCGGGGTTGCGCGTCCAGAGGGCGCCGGCGGCTTCGAAGACACCCTGCTCGGTGAGCGTGATGATCTCCCAAACCCCGCATCCGCGGTTGTTGCCCGCCACCCTGAGCTGGTGCATAATGGGCTTCTACAGCTTCAAGGGTATTTCAGCGGCACGATCGCGATAAGTGTATGCAACCAGATCTCGTTCTCGGCACACTCCTGATTCTGCTTGGCGCGATGGCAACTTACACGATTGACGAGGTCTTCGGGTTCACGCCGCGGCTCGCGAGCTGGCTCCAGAACCTGCTCGACTGATCCCACAATGCCGCGTGATAGCATCGAATGTCGCTAGCTGATCGCGCATGCCCAGGCTGCCCGGGCTGAATTTCGCCCGCAATCTTTTCCAGCATCGTACCCTGCTGTACCAGCTCATCCGCCGCGACTTCGAGCAGCGGTTCGTCGGTTCTGCCGCGGGCTGGCTCTGGGGCCTCATCCACCCTCTCGTCATGCTGGTGAGCTGGGTGTTCGTCTTCCAGATCTGCCTCGGCATCCGCATGCCACCGCACGAGGTGACCGACAACTATCCCGTGTATCTCTTCTGCGGTTTCCTGCCGTGGCTGTTGTTTCAGGACACGGTCATGCGCTCGGCGAATTCGCTGCTCGAGCACGCGAACCTGATCACGAAGACTGTCTTCCCGTCCGAGTTCCTGCCCGTGTCTATCTTCTGTTCGTCGCTTGTAAGTCATCTGCTGGCGCTGCTCCTGCTCATGGCGGTTCTGGCGTTTTGGCTGGAAGGGATCAGCGCGATGGCGTGGCTGCTGCCGGCCTGGGTCCTGCTGCTTGGAATGTTCGCCGTCGGGCTCGGCTGGATTGTCGCCAGTCTGCAGGTTTATCTCCGCGATACAGCGCAGATGTTGTCCGTGGTGATGACCTTCTGGTTCTGGATGACGCCGATCTTCATCAGCGAGCAGCAAATTCCGGAAAACGTGCGCTTCCTGGCGCGCATCAACCCGCTTGCGTATGTGGTGCGCGCTTACCGCGAGCGGCTCCTGTCTTACGAGCCGCCGAAGATGGACGAATTCGGCATTCTCGCCGCGTGCGCGGTGACCGCGTTCGTGGCCGGCGGGCTTTTCTTCCGCCATCTCAAGCGAGGTTTCGCCGATGTCCTCTAGTCTGGTGTCCCGCGTTGTTCCTGACAAGCGCTCCCTTACGGTCGCGGCTCAGAAAGGCGTTAGCAAGCGGTATCCGGGACGGCACACCAGCTTGTCCCGTCGGAAACTGCTGGCCGGAACCATGGGGACGCAGTTCGCGTTCGCGCAGAAGAGGCCGGCTGCGCGCCCGAATATTCTGCTGATCCTTGCGGACGATCTCGCGTCGTGGATGCTCGGCGCTCACGGCAATAAGGAAATCCGCACGCCGAATATAGACACTCTGGCGCGGATGGGCGTCCGCTTCACGAACAGTTTCTGTGCGACGCCGATCTGTTCGGCGAGCCGTGCCACGCTGTTCACGGGCCGGCTGCCCAGACAGCACGGAATCCAGGACTTCCTCACCGACACACCGATCGACAATCCCCCACAGGGGCAGAAGGCGCCGCCGCCGAGCTTCGAAAAGGAAACCATGATCTCCGACGTGCTCGCGGGAGCGGGATACAACTGCGGCTATGTGGGCAAGTGGCACATGGGCAATGACAGCCGTCCGGGGCACGGGTTCGGTTACAGCTACACGATGATCGGAAGGTCGCGCAGTTACACGGATCCGGTGATGTACATGAACGGTGAGCGGGTCGGCGAGAAAGGATATCTCACCGATCTCATGACCCGGCGCGCGACCGAGTTTCTCGATCAGCAGCAGGCAGGCAGGCCCTGGTTCCTGTCCATCGGCTACCTGAATCCCCACACACCGTACGAAGGGCATCCGCAGAAGTATTACGACATGTACGCGAACACGAAATTCGATACGGTCGGCTGGGAAACGCCGGCGAAGAACGCGCTGCGTGAGGCCGGCATGCTGAAGGACATCGTCGGCAACATTCGCCGTGCCGCGGCCTCGACAACCGCGCTCGACGATCAGATCCCAATCCTGCTTCGGAAGCTCGAGCAGCGGGGCATGCGTGACAATACGCTGGTGATTTTCACGGCAGACAACGGGTACCTGCTCGGACGGCACGGGCTCTGGAGCAAAGGACTTGCTTCCGACCCGATCAATATGTACGACGAGGTGATCGGCGTACCGATGATCTGGGTATGGCCTGGCAAGCTGCCTGCCGAAGCCGCAATGCCGGAGATGATCAGTTTCTACGACTTCTTCCCGAGCGTGTGCGAGATGACTGGGACGGCGCCGCCGGGACGCGGCCTGACGGGCCGCAGCTACGCGCCGCTTGCGACGCGCAGACCGCTGCCGAGGAAGCAGCCATGGCGCAATCTCGTGTTTGCACATTTTCGGAATACGGAGATGGCTCGGGAACCGCGATTCAAGCTCGTGCTGCGGAACGAGGGACGGGGGCCAAACGAGTTCTACGATCTGCAGATCGACCCTGGCGAGAAGAAGAACCAGTACGATAACCCGCAGTACATCACAGTTCGCGACCGGCTCGCGCAGGAGATCGCGGCCTGGCGGCAGCGGACCGTGAACTAGTGTTCTCGCGCCGGCTACAGGTCGGCGGGCCCGTCAATCGTATTGCGGCGGCGCTCGCCGCGCGCACTGAGCCGCATCTCGACCTCACGGTTTCGAATCCGACCGCCGCGGGAATCGAGTACGACGCGGCGGCCATCACGCGTGCACTCGCGGATGCCCGATCGCTCAGGTATGAGCCGGAAGCTTTCGGACTGCGCAGCGCGCGAGAGGCCATCGCAGCGCACTGCGGTGCGGAGAGCGAGCGCGTGATCCTCACCGCGAGCACCAGTGAGGCGTACTCATTCCTGTTCAAGCTTCTGTGCGATCCGGGCGACGAGGTGCTGGCGCCACGACCCTCATACCCGCTGTTCGAGTATCTCGCTCAGCTCGAGTCTGTGCAGGTACTGCAATACCGCCTTTTCTACGATCACGGGTGGCACATCGACTGGCACGATCTCCGAGAGCGCGTGAGCAATCGCACGCGCGCCATCATCACCGTCAACCCGAATAACCCCACGGGCTCGTATCTGAGGCGGGGCGATCTCGACCAGTTCGCCGAACTCGGCATTCCGGTGATCTCGGACGAAGTGTTCCTGCCCTACGAACTGACTGCCGAACCCGAGCGCGTCTGCACGGCCGGGAACGAGCACCGGGTCCTCACGTTCGCGCTCAGCGGCCTGTCGAAGCTCGCGGGCCTGCCGCAGCTGAAGCTCGCCTGGATCATTGCGAATGGGCCCGCCGGCGCCAGGGCGGATGCACTCGCACGACTCGAGCTGATCGCGGATACGTACCTGTCGGTCGGCACACCCGTGCAGCTGGCGGCTCCGGTGCTGCTCGATACGTCCGGCTGCGTGCGGGCGCAAATCCGCGAACGCAGCCGCCGTAACCTGCAACGCCTGCAACCGCTCAGGCCGCTGCTCGTGGAGGGCGGCTGGTATGGGATTGTGCAGGCACCTCGGACGCGGTCCGAAGAGGAATGGGTGCTTACATTGCTTGCCCGTGAAGGCGTGCTGGTTCAGCCGGGATTCTTCTATGATTTCGAGCGGGAAGCGTTTCTCATAGTCAGTCTGCTCACGCCCGAAGACGTCTTCAGCGAGGGCATCGAGCGGCTCGCGTCAGCCATCACTTAAACTGCGGAAACTCCTGATTGAGCCTTAGATGTAGCCGTGACATGGCTTGACACGGCTTGACACGGTACATCAGGCGATGTAAGTAAGACCAGACCGAAAACGCCCGAACTGCCGGGCTCGGTCCGATGAGACGAGCGACAGCGATGCTCGCGGCGACAGCATGTAACGCAAACGAGAGAGAGTTCACATAAATCCGTTGGCGCAGCCAACAATCACGCAGGGAGGTGTTGAATGGCAAAAGTTCCGCTGACCAGTGGAGCTGATATCCTTCCGACTGCTGAAACGCAATCGCGTGAAGCAGCGGAGACAACCGGGCGCTATATCGTGACGTTCCGTGAAGGTGCGGACCCTCAGGCTGCAACTGCCGCGCTCTCCAACTTCGGATTGCGCACGGCAACGGCCGCGGATTTTCGCGAATCCGCAGTCGATTTCCAGACCCTGGGCGCCGCTGATTCCGTCGTGCTGCCGGAGATCGGCGTTGCCGTAGTGTCCGCCGAGCCGGACCAGATGGCGTCGATGTCCGCCGCTGACGAGGCGTCACCAATTCTGGCCGTCGAACCCGAGCGATACGTTTATGCGCTCTCTGCACCGGCGCCGGTCAGGTTAGAGGAGCCGGAAGTGCAGGAGGCCGCTCCGCGAATTGACCTTTCGCCGGCCGCCGCCGCTTACGTGCGCGGCTACCGCGACGCGCTGGACAGTTTCACCTCGAGCCTGCTCAGCTCGGCCGGAGCCGAAGCTTCTGCCGCCGCGATCGCGCCCACCGCTTTCGTCGAGACCAACTTCACATGGGGCCTGCAGGCCACCCGCGTGCACCTGTCACCGCTGTCGGGGCGCGGCATCCGTGTGGCGGTGCTCGACACGGGCATGGACCTGCAGCATCCCGATTTCGCGGGCAGATCGATAACCGCTGCCTCATTCGTGCCCGGCCAGGCGCCGCAGGACGGCCACGGCCACGGCACGCACTGTATCGGAACTTCCTGCGGACCGCGGACGCCCGGAGTAAGACCGCGTTACGGGATCGCGTACGAGGCGGCGATTTTCGTCGGCAAGGTGCTGAACAATGCAGGTTCCGGCACGGATGGCTGGATTCTCGCGGGCATCAACTGGGCCGTGGCAAACGGTTGCCCGGTGATCTCGATGTCGCTCGGGCGGCCCGTAAACCCGGGAGAGCCGCCGCCGGTTGCCTACGAGACCGCGGCACGCAATGCACTGAACCGGCGCTGCCTCATTGTCGCCGCCGCGGGCAACGACAGCAACCGTTCCGCCGGCGTCATCCGGCCCGTCAGCGCACCGGCGAATTGCCCGTCGATTATGGCTGTTGGCGCCATCGACGAGAACTTCCGGATTGCGAATTTCTCGAACCGCGCGATCAACGGAGGCGGGGGAGAAGTGAACCTTGTCGGCCCCGGAGTGCGTGTCCGCTCCAGCTGGCCGATGCCGACGCGCTACAACACGATTTCGGGCACCAGTATGGCGACGCCTCACGTGGCGGGAATCGCCGCCCTGTATGCGCAGACGTCGCCGCTGCTGCGCGGGGCGCAGCTCTGGCTGCGGCTCCTCAACACGGCTCGCAACATCGTGACCATTCCGCCCGTGGACGACGGACGCGGACTGGTGCAGATCATTTAGGGCCAGTGGGGCAGGCTGGCGGCCTGCCGGTTCACGACCGGCGAGGGCGACGACATCCTGCCCCCCACCAACATGGCAAAGAACAACTACTTCGTTTCGGTCAAGCCGGATGCGCAGATTACGTCGGTTGCCGGCGAGGTCCGAGCTGCCGGGGCTAACGTCAGGCAGACTCTCGATGCGATTGGGATCGTCGAGGTCGAGGCGGATGAGGCGCTCGTGGAAAAACTGAAGTCCCTTGCGGGCGTTGCTTCCGTCGATCCGGCGACTGGCGGTTTCCAGCTGCCGCCGCCGGATTCACCCGTTCAGTAGAGCCTTCCGCAGGGACGTTATCGTGGCCTGCAGCGCCTGATCGGGCGGCATGCGGCGCACGGCCTCGTTGAAAGGCTCGACCCGCACGGGGCCGTCGAAGCCGATCTTCTCGAGCGCAGCAAGGAACGTTTTGACATCGATGACGCCGGTCGCCGCCGGGAGCTCGCGTTTCGAATCGATCTGCTGCTCGACCGGAATGCCGGCTGGTGCATCATTCAGATCGACCGAGACTACGTCCTGCGCGCGCAGCGCAAGCAGGTCGTCGCGTGTATCTCCGGCTGTATACCAGTGCCAGCTGTCCATCGCCAGGCCAACGTTCGGCTGGCCTATCTCGGCGACGAGTTCTCGCGTCTCAGCCATCGTGTGAATGAAAGGATAGCGGTTGGCGACCAGCGATGTGCAAGGCCCCACGTATTCAAGGCCGAGGCGCAAACCGTTGTCGTCGAGGATGCCAGCGGCCTGGCGCAGGCGCGTGGAGTGGAGTCGGAAGTTCTGAAGGTAGGGACGTTCTCTGCTCGACGGAGAGATCCAGGTGGTTACGCGGCGAACGCCGGCGCGGCGCAACGCCGCGACCTGGTTGGGAAACGCTGCCAGGGTCTCCCCGAAGGAAACGTCATCGCGGCGGAAGTCGACCGCGAGCCCCGCGACACCCCACGATACTTTCTTCGCCTCCATGTCATCGAGGAGGCTTTGCAGCTCGCCGTCGCTGAGATTCGTCAGGTACTGTATGTTGGCATCAACGGCGTCGAAGCCGTACTTCGCGGCGTAGTCGATTGCCTCGCGCTGGGTGGCCCTGATGCCGATCGCGCCGCAGCTGAGGTGCAGCAGCATCCCGCGGATTGCGGCGGGCGCGGTCCCGAGCGCTGAGACACCGGCCGAGGCCGCCAGAAACATTCGCCGATTCATCACATCTTCCCCATTCGCATTCTGAGGATCATCTGCATGACCAGCATCTCGATCTCGTCGCGGACCAAACGGAATGTCGCGAGATCCCGGCCCATGGGATCGGTCACCTTCCAGTCGATTGTGTACACGCCGGGTATCTTATACCCGCTCATATTGACGATCAGATCCATGTGCCTGAAGTCGAAATGCGCGAGCGGCTGCGGCAGGTGCTCGCCGATATCGATGTTCTTCTCGAGCATCACCTTCCGCGTCAGGGGAGTAGTGTTGATTGCCGGAGCAATGCCGGCGCTGTGGGCTGTAATGATATCGGAACCGTACCGATTCGCAAATGCCGCTGCCATGGGACTCCGGCAGATATTGCCGAGGCAGACAAAAAGTACGTTGCGAATGCGCACTGCTCAGAGCTTATCGAGAAACGCGCGATGGATGCGATCGTCTTCGGAAAGCTCGGGGTGAAATGTCGCCACCATGTGCTTTCCCTGTTCGACGAGCACGGGATCTCCGTTATAGCGAAGCAGGACGTGGGCGTCCGGTCCGACGCGCCGGATGATGGGGGCCCGTATGAACACCGCCTCCAGCTCGTCAGAGCCCAGGCTGCCGTTCTCGGGTTTCAGGCGCACGATCCGGCTGTCGAGCTGGCGGCCGTAGGCGTTGCGCTCGACCGAGATGTCCACGACCCCGAGCGCCTCCTGCACGGGGTTGCTCACCTCGCGCGCGAGCAGGATCGCTCCCGCGCAG
>DASSSG010000663.1:0-4349 GCA_035708545.1 Bryobacteraceae bacterium
TTATTCCTGATTACCGCTCCCTGACGATCGCGGCTCAGAAACGACGCTTCCGAGCCGCGCGCGTTTGCAAGCGGTATCCGGGACGGCACGCTGATGTCTGAGAAGAAGCCCGTCCGGCTTTCCATCTTCAATCAGACGTACTCACTCCTTGTGTCTGGCGATCCGGCCGACATAGAGCGCGCGGCGACGGAGGTCGACGAGCTGATGACGACCATCGCCCGCGCCGGGAACGTCGACTCCAACCGCATTGCCGTGCTCGCCTGCCTGCATCTGCAAACACGGATACAGGCGCTGGAGGCCGAGATCGAGCGGTTCCGGAGTGACGTGGACAACAAGACGCGCCGGTTTGCGGGTATGCTCGATGAACTGATCCGTGCCCAGCGCGGCGAGTCCGCCTGAGAACAGGCTCGTCCCAATTACGGACACGGGAACCGAGCCGGGCTTCTCTCGGTCAGCGATTTGCGGATGGCGCAACACGTGCTACCGTCATCGTGTTCTATGCCGTCCGCCGCCGACAGTTTGCGGGTACTGGTGGCCGACGATCAATCGGACGTCCTGCAGGCGATACGGCTGCTGCTCAAGAGCGCCGGCCACGCCGCCGAGACCGTCGACAGTCCCGCCGGCTTGCTCCGCGCCGCCGAAAGCCGGTCGTTCGACGTGATCCTCATGGACATGAACTACGCCCGGGACACTACGTCGGGGCAGGAAGGCCTCGAGGTCCTTCGTGCCTTGCGGGACAAGCACAATGCAACGCCCGTGATCGTGATGACGGCGTGGGGGAGCGTCGATCTGGCGGTCGAAGCCATGCGCCGTGGTGCTTCGGATTTCGTTCAGAAGCCGTGGGATAACGATCGCCTGCTGGGCAGTATCGTAGAGCAGGCCGATCGCGGCCGCGCGGTGCTGCGTGCGCGCGAGGAGGCCGATATCGCCCGCAATGTCCAGCGCAAGCTGCTGCCCGCAGGTTCGCGTGAACAGAGAAGCATGCGCTGGGCGGGCCGGTGCCTGCCGGCCCGCGACGTCGGCGGCGATTACTTCGACTTTCTCGACAGCGGCCCCGAGCAGCTGGGCGTCGTGCTGGCTGATGTGTCCGGCAAAGGCGTGGCCGCCGCGCTGCTGATGGCAAACCTGCAGGCGCTGTTTCGCACGCATACCGATCTACGCACCATCAACCAGCTCTTTCTCGAGTCGACGCCGCCGGAGCAGTACGCCACGATGTTCTACGGCATTCTGGATGATCGGCATCGCACGTTTCACTATGTCAACGCCGGTCACCCCGCCGCGCTCGTGTGCCGCCGCGGCGGCGCTGTCGAGCGGCTCTCGTCCACGACATTTCCGCTCGGCCTGTTCGGTGACTGGACCAGCGACTACGGGGCCGTGTCGCTCGGAGCGGGCGATGCGCTCGTCATTTACTCGGACGGCGTTTGCGAGGGGGACGACGCGTGGATCGCCGAACGGGCAGTGACCGGATCGCCCGAGGAGATCGCGGACCGCATCACACAGCAGGCGTGCGACGGCGGCCAGACAGATGATGTCACTGTCGTCGTCGGCCGCGCCGTTTAGCTAGCGGGAGTTTACTGCCCGTGATAATAGAAACGAGAGCAGCATCTAATGTTTTAAACAACTTAGCCATAAATTGTCCGTATTACCCACCCCAATGGGGTAATACAAACCCGCGGCGTTAACCGACTGAATACACGGGATATGTGCGTTGCATTAAACCGCTCGCAGTAAACTCCCGCTAGAAGATCCGTTCCTGCCGCTTCAGCGTCCCAAAAGAACCGATATTGGCGATGGCGAGCGCTGCCCGGAACTGGTGCTCGTCGCGCGTCCCGATATTGAAACGCCGGTACTGCAGGCTGAAACCGCAGCAGTCAGTGTTGTAGGTGACCTGCGTGGTTGCAAACTGCATCACGCCGACGCGGTAATCATATGCAGCCATGAATGCGCCGCTCCACCCGCGCCGGTTCTCCTGGCCGTAACCCGCCATGCCGAGGAACTGATTCGCTTTCGCCCATGGCACGCGCAACTGGTTATGTCCGGCGAAAATGCTGTAGTTTCCCCTGCGCCCGCTCGCCTGAAATGTGCTGTTGACGATCCGCTTTTCCAGCGGATCATAATCGGAGCGCCATTCGAGGCCAAGCACAGATACGGGGTACAACCGCAGCGTGGACACCAGCGGCGAGTAGTGGCGCGGTCGATCCAGAAATGAAAACCCGGTCAGCATTGCGCTGCTGAGCACAATGTTGCGCTCGCCGGAAACGATCGCTCCCCCGAAGCTCGGATCGTAGTACCGCTGCTGAGCGAGCTCCCAGCTGATCAGCTCGTTGACGCTTCCGTCCCTGCGTTTCGTGTAGAACCTGTTTGCCACTGCGAGTTCAATCTCGTTCGTGTCGCTCATGATCTCGGTCTCATCGAACCGTATGAGGCGGCTGAAATCGCTCGCACCCGTGACATAGCGGTACCTGGCGCGGGGTTCGATGACGTGCTTCAGCTTCGGCCCAAACCAGTCATTACTCACCTCGTAAACGCGTGCCAGCGGCGGCAGTATCAGCTCCGCCGAAAACTCCTGCACGTTGCGCAGTCTGCCCGCGCCGGTCACCCGGCCGGCGGCATCGAAGGTCGACCCGTAATGCGTCTCGCGGACGGCGAACGAGGGCGTCAGGTGAAAGTCTTTCCAGTGCAGCGCGGTCGTGATACGCGGATAGATGTCGAGCCGCTCCACGAAACGCCGGGTCTGAAATGCATCCTGGTCGCGACGCAGGAACGACAGACTGGAATCGAAGGACACCCAGACGGGCAGCACTTTCGTGGTGAGCTCGCGCTCGCGGCTGGTCAATTCGACGGATGGGAGCTTGCGGATGGTGATGGTGTCCTGGATGTAAGGACGCTTCTCGGTCGGGTCTGCCTTGAGGCCCACGAAGGCCTCGCTGTTGGCGTATACCGTATTCACGCCAAATGTCGACCAGTGCTTCTGCAGGTAGGCCGCAGAACTGACCTGGAACGAGATCGCCTCGTAAAAGGACTCCGTGAACGCCTGGCGGAAGATGAAGGAGCTGAGGTGGTTTATGTCGGCTCGCGCGATCCAGCCGTGCTTCAAATCCGAACGCCCGTCGACGTTCAGGAGATACCCTCCTTCCTTGATCTTCGGATCGTCGGGCCGTCCTTTGTCATTGACGCCGTAGAGGATCATATTGAAGTCCGAATGGGCGTTTGGCTTCCCGCGGAAGTCCACGTGGTGCGCGGCGCCGCGCGTCTGAAACCACTGGGCTCGGTAGGCCGCATCATAGCTGCGATTGATTGCCCAGTAGTACCCACCGCCGAGCATGAAGCCCCGCCGCGAGCTGTTTCCGATATTCGGCGTGAGCAGGCCGCTCTTTCGGGGCGCGCGCTTCAATGATTTGTAGAAGTATGGCGTGTAAAACAGAGGCACGCCCTTCAACCGGAATACGGATTTGCGCGCGATCGCGCGCTCGCCGGGGATCACGTCAAACACAGGTCCGCGAAACGTCCACCAGGGATTCGGAATGCGGCAGTTGGTCATCGTTCCCTGGTGGACGATATATCGGTCCCTGATACGCTCGGCCCAGTCCCCTTCGAAGTAAAACGGATTCGCGGTAGTGAGCACGCCCGGCCGCGCCTCAATTTTCGCGGGCGACTGGCCGCGGATTTTGTAGAACTTGCCGGTGTGCTCTTCCACGTTGTACTCGACCCTGTCGGCGACCAGAGTCTCTCCCCGGTCATAGTGGAAGAACTGCACGCTGCCTCGGGCTTCCGCGTTGCCGCTCTCCTGGTCGTAATCGATTTCGTCCGCTTTGAGCAGCATCTCCGCGGTTTCGATCACCGCGTCACCACGCAATTTATGCTTCTGGCCCTGAGCCTCCTGAATTTTCGCGCTGATCCGGATTTCATCGGCGCCGGGCGGATTGGCGCGCGTCGGGCGGGCTGGGAGGGGCTGCAGGATTTGCGCGCCGAGCGAAGCAACAATGGCAGCGAGCCCGATGCAAATGCGGACGCAGATCAGCAATTAACAGTATGACCCGATGGGACTCCCACCTCTGACACCCAGGACAAAGAACTAGTGTCCTGAGTTAGATATTCGTTCACAAAGTCTCTGGATCTTGCCGAGGATTAAGTCAGCATCGGCGGTCCAGATGAAAGGCTTCGGAGTCTGATTGTTGTGCTCAAGGTACTCCCGGATAGCCTTCTCGAGACTGGGCACACTGGTAAATGATCCGCGCCGAATCCGCTTCTCGGTAATGTCGGCAAACCAGCGCTCCACCTGATTCCACCACGACCCGCTGGTCGGCGTGAAGTGCAGGTGGTAACGCGGACGGCGGGCAAACCAGCGA
>DASSSG010000664.1:0-6354 GCA_035708545.1 Bryobacteraceae bacterium
AAACAACCTTATATATGGATCACACTGCGATCTGACGATCGCAAATTCGATGTTAGGGAGAATCGAACGATGAAGAACGCGACAAAGAAGGCGGCAGGCAAGAAGGCCGCGAAGAAGAGCTCGAAGAAAAAGGGCGGCAAGTAGACTCGCCTGACGAGCTAAAACAGGTTCCCTCACGGCCCCGATGACCTCGGGGCCGTTTTCTTTTTGGCGCGGTACCTGCGCGGCATGCGGACCAGACCGATCAGGACTTCCGGGGTTTGTTGCGCGCCTCAGTGCGCCGTGAATGCCGCGATGACGGCCGAAGTCGCGATTCCCACCAGCAGGAACGGCAGGTAGCCGGCCAGAAAGACCGAGAGCCGCAGCATGGTTCGAAGTCGCAAACCTCCGAATACGCGGCGCAACGCGACGAAAAGATAAACAAAGCTGCCCAGAAATGCGATTCCGTTCGCCGTGTCGCGAGGAAACCACGCGGGCAGCAGCCGTGTGAGTACCGCCAGGCTGAGCAGCGCGAAAGCGAATGCATGGAAATGGATCGCGAAGTAAAGAAACGCGGGATAGTGCCGGCCCGTGCGCCGATACACCAGGCGGAGCATGGCTGCAAACAGCGGAACCAGTACGAACATGGCTTTCGACGCATTCGCAAAAAAAGCGGCTTTGAGCGCGTGCGGGTCCTCATTCGCTTTCTGCAATCGGCGCAGCAGCTGGCCGGGGCGGCCTTTCATCTGGTTTACGTCGCCCGAGATCCGGAACATGCCCGGCTCCGGCCCGGCGCCTGGCTTCGGAACCGTAGCAGCCAGAACGAAGAACACGACGCTGAACGTAAGGTACAGCCGGATCGGGCCGATATAGCGGGCGCGCCGGCCTTGCAGGAACTCGCCCGTGAGCTGGCCCGGATGGAGGAGCAGGCTCTTCAGCGTCGCCAGGAGCTTGCCGTCAAGATGGATGAATTCATGAACGGCCTCATGCGCCAGGTCGTGCATCGTGGGATCGGGCGGCGCCTCTTTCTGACCGCACTGTGAGCAGTATCGGCCGTGAAGCTTCGTGCCGCAGTTCCGGCAGGCGGCGACCGCGGCAGCAGTGGATGCGCTCATCGACTCTCCCCAGCTTATCGCCGCAACAGCAGCGTCCGGAACGCCTCGCCCATTCCGAACAGCAAAGTCTTGAGCTGCATCCGCAGGCGCAGAGCCTCGGTATCGTCGGCGGCCGCAAGGGCAGACATGAACTGGTCCGCCTCGCCGACCCGGATCAGTGTCGCGGCCATCGATTCGGTGCACACAACCTCGAGGCCGCGGCGGCGCGCCTGCGCTTCGAGCGCTCCGAACGCGACATGAGCGGTGATGTCCCGGTCGCCCGGCTCGGCAAGTACATCCTCGTCGGCGTGATGCCGTCGATAGCTCATCAGGGTGCCCGTGGGAAACCGCATTGCCTCGCGCGGTTCGTACCCGTAGTCCACAATCAACGCGAACCCGTGCGCGAGCGCAGCGCCGATGCGATCGATCCAGTCGTATGATCGAAGACTTACCTCCATCCGAGACCCCTCGGCGAGCGGTCCCACCGCGTCCTCGACGAACGTTGCTGTTTTCTCGTCGGCTCCTTCGCCCAACACCCACGCGAAGCGCTCGCCTGTCCAGCCGACGCGCACCTGCCGCAGAACGCCGTCGCGCATCGCGACGACATCCACGGGCAGCGCGTCAAAAAACTCGTTGGCGAACGCGAAGCCTTCAAAGCGCGCCGGAAGCACGCCCACGTCCACGTCGAGCGCTACGTACTCAAAAGCGGCGAATGCCGGCGCCATGTCGCGACGCCCCGCGCCGAGCTCGACGACGGTTCGCCCTCCGCCAAGTCGGCGAAACAGTTGCGCGACCAGGCGGCCGAACACGGGCTGGATCTGCTCCGCCGTGAAGAAATCGCCCGATCTGCCGAACGGGTCGCGTGGCCGGCGGTAGTACCCGTGCTCCGGTTCGTACAGCGCTGCTTCCATGAAACGCGAGAACCGCACCGGGCCCGAGCGCATCACTTCGTCGCGGAGCATTTCGCCGATCGGTGTCACACTATAGTCAATGCTACGTCGCACGTTCCTCGGCGCGATCGCGGCCGCTGCCAGTGTCCGCGCGCAAAGCCCACACGCCCTGGGCATCCGGCTCGGCTATGACAGCTATTCGCTGCGGGCGTGGCGCTGGAACGCGATGCAGCATATCGACTATGCGGCGGGACTGAAGCTCGACTCGGTTCAGATTTCCAGTCTCAACGAGTTCGAGAGCCTCGAGCCCGCGTACCTGCAGAAGGTTCGCGAGCGCGCCGCCGCGGCCCGGCTCGTGCTCGACGGCGGCATCGGCTCGATCTGTCCGACTTCCAGGAGCTGGAACCCGAAAAACGGCACGCCGACCGAGTACCTGAGTGCCGGCCTAAGGACCGCAAAAGCTGTCGGCGCATCCGCGATGCGCGTGTTCATGGGCAGTTCCGCGGACCGGCAGGGGGCGACACCCATCGAGCGCCACATCGAAGAGACGGTGAAGGCGCTGAAGTCCGTACGCTCGCTCGCGCTCGATCTTGGAGTGAAGATCGGCATCGAAAACCACAGCGGCGACATGCAGGCGCGCGAGTGCCGCGATCTCATTGAAGAGGCGGGCAGGGATTACGTCGGCTGCTGCCTCGATACGGGCAATCCCATGTGGGTGCTGGAAGACCCGTTGCTGACGCTCGAGATACTCGGGCCGTACGCGGTCACCACTCACATTCGCGACTCAGTCGTGTTCGAGCATCCGCGCGGGGCCGCCTGGCAGTGGGTTGTGCTCGGGGACGGCATCGTGGACTGGCGGCGCTTCATCGGCCGATATCGGCAGCTGTGCCCGAACGCGACCATGCAGCTCGAGAACATCACCGGCCGTCCGCCACGCGTCGTGCCGTATCTCGAGCAGGATTTCTGGAAGGACTTTCCGAAAGCGCGTGCTGCCGATTTCGCCAGCTTTGTGGCACTCGCCAAACGCGGCCGCCCGCTGATGGCGCCGATGATCATCGCCGATCAGGTGGGTCGCGTCCCGGCAGAGTACACCGAAGCGTTGAAGATGCAACAGAAGCTCGATCTCGAGCGCGGGCTGGATTTCGCGAGGAAGACCCTTGGTGTAGGCGTGAACTGGAGATCGTAGCCGTGCTCCTGGTTGCCGCGATCCGTTGCTCGCCGCGTGCTGAACGGTGAGAGTACGCATCAGCTCTGATGCCGCCGGCTCGATTTCGCTGACCCCGGTGGTTGTCCGCGACCTGACCCGCGAGGAGCTGATGGAGCACATCGTCAGTGTCTGCGGCAAAGACCCGGCTCGAATTCATGAAGTAGTGAGTCGCGGCACGCTGGTCAGCGGCGGTTCCCGCCTGCGCTGGGACGGCTTCGAACTGCAGCCGCCGGAGCTCACCTTGATGCTCTCTCGCTTCCCCGATCCGGATCCCGGCCGGGTTTTCTCGGCCGATCGTTGCGGCCTCGCCGTGCTCCGCGGCGGAGCGCATCAGATCGCGGTCCCGCGGGAGGCCGCTGCCAGGCGCAGGCTGTTTCGCCGCCGGAGCTTCTGGGACCATCTGCTCGCGCTCGGCGCCCGCGCCGCATACGTCGATTACTCCTATCGTGAAAAGGCAGACATCTATCGATCGCACATCTCACCCGCGGATCAGCTGAAGCTGCAGGAGGCCAGCCGGCTGCTCACATATACGGCGCTCACGCGACAGCTCGAAGGCATCCCGCTCGAATCGGTGGACTTGTACGTATCGCGGTGATAGGATTCACGCCATGTTGCCTGACTACATCCGGAAGGCTGTCCCGAATCCGCGCGCTAATCGCGCGCCATGGTACGTGAACACAGCGCCCACGTACGCGGGCATTTTTCTGTGGGTGGCGTTTTATCAGCAACTCGCGCAGGGATCGATCCCGCACGCCGGTCCGGGGCTGATCCTGCTTGCGCTTTTGATCGCGGGCCTGCTGAGCTTCGGTCTGTACTACTACGCGCCGGCGATGCTCGGCATGAAGACCGGATTCCCGCTGTATGTCGTTGGCAGTTCCACGTTCGGAACGCTGGGCGGTTACGCGATGCCGGGGTTATTTATGGGCGTACTGCAGGTGGGCTGGTTCGCCGTGAGCACCTCCCTCGCGACGAAGTTCATTCTGCAGGGCATCGGATTGAATCCAGCGCCCGGTACCGCCGCCTTTGTCGTCGTGGCGGTCATCTGGGGGTACACGATGGCGTGGATCGGCGCGAAGGGAATCCACTACGTCGCCCGCGTCGCCCTCTATCTGAACGTGATCTCCTTTCTGATGGTGCTCACTGTTTTTGTGAACACGATGGGCGGGATTCCCTCCTACACCGTTCCCGATCCGAACCCGTCCCAGGCGATGCTGTTCCTCATCCAGGCAGTGATCGGATTCTTCGCGACAGCGGGCGCTGCGGGCGCCGACTTCGGCATGAACAGCCGCGATGAACGCGACGTGCGTCTCGGCGGGTTCGTAGGTATTACGCTCGCTATCCTGTACGCGGGCGGCCTCCCGATTCTCTCGGTGATGGGCGCGCGGGCACACAACGCGCATCTGCAGTCGCTCGAGTTCGGGTCCGTCATCGCGGCCCTCGGCGGCTTTCTGCCGACGGCGATGTTCTTCCTCTTTGCGATCGCATCCATTCCGTCCGCCTGCTTCTGTGCATTTATTGCGGGCAACAGCTTCGCAACCATGATCCCCGGCGTAAAGCGCATCGCATCGACCATGGCCGGTGTCACGGTTGCGATTCTGCTGGCAGTGACTGGCGTCGCCGACAACCTGATCTCGTTCTTTGGCTTCATTGGCGCGTCGTTCGGCCCCATTTGCGGTGCGATTGCCGCCGATTACCTGCTCTCCGGCAAGCGATGGGCCGGACCGCGCAGGGGAATTAACTGGGCCGGCTATGCCGCGTGGGCGATCGGCTTCGTCGTTGGAATGCTGCCGGTTCAGCCGGCGGTCGTTTACAGCTTCCTCACAGGATTGGTCGTTTACGCTGTTGCGGCAAAGCTCGGATTCGAACCGCGCCCGGTCTCGCTCGATACCGAGCGCGCGGTCGCGCGCTGAACGATCGGCCTGAAAGACAACGGGCGGCCGATCCTTTTAAGGTCGACCGCCCATTATCCAGCTCCTCCGATAGCCCGTTGTTCTATTTGTTTGGTACTTCCGAGATGCGCGGCTGACGACGCACTCGGCAAAGTAGACCCTTGCGCGCCCTTGTTGTTTCACCGGTTGAAAAATTTTAACCTCACGTCGCTGTTAACTATGTCGTGAGCGCGTCTTCACCACAATCGGTGTTCCCCGAAAACCGAAGCGTTCGCGCAATCGATTGATCAGAAAGCGTTCGTGCGAAAAGTGCAGCTCTTTCGCGCGGTCGCTGAAGAGCACGAATGTCGGCGGCCGAACGGAGGGCTGCGTGATGTAGAAGACTTTGACGGGGGGTTCGAACCGAAGTGTCTCGACAAATCGGTTAAGCTCGCCAGTACTGATCCTCTGGGAAGCAGAGTCGTAGGACTGCTTTATGAGATGGAATAGTTGCTGCACGCCGTGGCCGGCTCGAGCGGAGAGAAACGCAACCGGAGCATAATCGAGAAATTTCAGATCATCGCGGATCCGTCGTGTGAACGCCTTTTTATCTTTGTTCGCCACCGCATCCCATTTGTTTACGCACAGGATGACGGCGCGGCCATCCTCATGCGCATAGCCGGCTACCGTTGCATCGTGCCCGAGTACGCCCTCGGTGGCATCGATGACCAGCAGGACGACGTTGGCCATACGAATGTGGCGGCGCGCCATGACGACACTGAGCTTCTCCGCCATGAGTTTCGTCTTGCCTTTGCGGCGGATGCCGGCAGTATCGACGAATACGTACTCGATACCTTCCCGTTCGACGGTTTCATCAACGGCATCGCGCGTCGTGCCGGCGATGGGCGACACGATCGCGCGGTCCGTGCCGGTGAGTGCGTTGAGCAGGGTTGATTTGCCGACATTCGACCGGCCAGTGATGGCGACCTTGATGCGCGTCACCGTGTCCTGCTCGACCTGATCGGGCGCGGGCTTGAACCCGGCGGTCACGTGGTCGAGCAGCTCTCGCAGACCGAGTTTGTGCTCCGCGGAGATCGGAAAAACGTGCTCGAAGCCAAGCTCGTGGAACTCGTGCGCCAGCGCTTCGCGCGAGGGAGCGTCGATCTTGTTGACTGCGAGAGTGACAGGTTTGCCCAGGCGCCGCAACATGCCAGCGAGCTCACGATCCACACCCGTGATCTCTGTGCGGCCGTCGATCAGGAAAATGACGTGCGCGGCATTCTCCAGCGCGACGCGCGCCTGGCGGAGAATCTCGC
>DASSSG010000665.1:0-2860 GCA_035708545.1 Bryobacteraceae bacterium
GCTCAAGGTTTCCGACCAACAGATGGCCGAACTCCAACTCAAGAGAGACAAGTTTCATGGCGACTGGAACTACAGTCTCATGCCCAGAAGTTGACACACTTAATTTCTGACAGACCCTTCGTGCGCCGTCTCGCGCGCGACCATTCTCAGCGCATCCGGCAGGCTGTACAGATCGCGTTCTTTCTCCTGAACGTCTGGATCGGCATTCAGTTCTATTTCTTCGTCCGCTACTACGAAACGAACGGCGCCACCTGCCCCGCATCGCGGCCGTCCGGCATCGACGGCTGGCTGCCGATTGCATCGCTGATGAATCTGAAGTATCTGCTTCAGACGGGCGAGATCCCGCGCATTCACGCGGCTGGCATGTTCCTGTTGCTGGCGTTTCTGCTGATTTCTGTCGCAATGCGCAAATCCTTCTGCAGCTGGCTGTGTCCGGTGGGCACGCTGTCGGAATGGCTGTGGAAGCTCGGACGCGAAACGTTCCGGCGCAACTGGACATTCCCGCGCTGGCTCGACCTGCCGCTGCGCGGAATCAAGTACCTTCTGCTCGCTCTGTTTCTCTACGCAGTCGGATCGATGAGCTCGGACGCGATTCGCGCGTTCCTCGAAGGACCCTATGGAGTCGTGGCCGATGTCAAGCTGCTGAACTTCTTTCGTTACCTCAGCCTCACGGCCGCGGTCACTCTCGGCGTCCTGCTTATCGGATCCCTGTTTGTACGGAATCTGTGGTGCCGATACCTGTGCCCATACGGCGCACTGCTCGGGTTGTTCGCACTGGCGAGTCCGGTACGCATTCGGCGCAACCCCGCGGCGTGCATCGACTGCGCAAAGTGCGCGCAGGCATGCCCGTCGACGCTGCCGGTCGACACGCTGGTTCAGATTCGCTCGGCTGAGTGCACAGTCTGCATGACCTGCGTGTCTGTCTGTCCGGCGGAGGACGCGCTCGACCTGCGAGCCGGACGGCGGCGCCTCTCACCCGCGATGGTGGCAGGTGTTATCGGAATGATCTTCTTCAGCTTGTACGGTTATGCCGAACTGAGCGGCCATTGGGACGCGAAGCTGCCGCAGGGGCTCTATCTGGAGCTGATTCCGCGCGCGAGCGAGTTCGCGCATCCTTAGCTGCGGATCGGGCTGACGACCAACGAGCCCAACCGCCGGCGCCGCGCCGGCTCGGCGGGACACGCGCTCTCCCACGCGGAGCGGCTGATCAGGTACAGCTCGCCACGCCATTCGACCTTCACGCGCCTCCAATCGCGGGTCTGACCGCGCCAGACGAGCGCTTCTGATCGCGGAATGTATTCGATAACTCCAGAGGCCGCGACGGACTCAGCCGTGACGGTGCAGTTGAGCTGGCGGACGGGGTATTCGGAATAGTTGCGTCCTGGCATGGCAACGGGCGGCCGGACTCGACAGTCACGGCCCGCCTGAAGGAACTATCATGCGCCGGCTGGAGCTCCGTTTCAAATAGCGCTTGCGTACTTCCGAGTTACAGGACGCAGCTCGGGCAAATCACTGAGGCGCGCCACGGACGTGCGGTGGAACACGATCATTCGCGCCTACTGCCCGCTGTTGCCGCCGGTCTGAGCGCCGGCCGGCGGTTCGAGTCCCAGGTCGCTCAGGATCTTCGGCGCGGGTTCGTCCATGGCGACCAACTGGTGACAGGCGCCGCAGTCCTGCGTCATGGTCTTCTTCTTATCCGCGACATCCACGTTCTTTTCATCGTGGCAGCGGAAACAGCCGGGGAAATCCGTGTGACCGATGTTGTTCGGATAGGTGCCCCAGTTGATTCGCATCTCGGGGAAGACATTGCGGTTCCAGATTGCAAACAATGCGTCGCCCGCGCGCCGGGCGCTCTCCTGTCCGGGATAGTATGCAGCGAGCGCCGCGGGAATCCGCCTTCTGGCATCCTGTTCGGACGAATACCCCACCTTCAGAATTTCGACGGCCCGCTTCCTGATGAATGGCAGCGTCGGATCCATCAGCCCGCCGCCAAGCGCCTGGTCCACGGCACGCTCGGGCAGGTCGAAGGAATGCGATGGCCGTGTATGGCAATCCATGCAGTCCATGATGCGCACGGGCATGCCGCGCACCGCATCGCCTTTCACATCGTTTGCGAGATATTCTGCCTTCCGTCCGCGGGCGTTGTTCTCGTAACTGATCCACGGAATATTCTGGCGGCGCTCGTCTGCATGCGCGTAGCGAATCGTAATGCCGGGTCCGAGATGCGCGCCGTGAATACCGGCATGCGCCTCCGGTCCCACGACGCCTCCGCCCAGGCGCATCAGCAGCACCGTGCGGGTGTGCGAATTCTGTTCGTCGTCAGCGTACTTGTCGATCACGCGGAGCCGGTTTGAGCCGAACTTCTGCGGCCAATGGCACTGCTCGCACGTCTCGCGCGCGGGGCGGAGCTCGCGGACGGGCGTGGGGATCGGCCGGTCATAGTTATTGAGCAGCACAGCCCAGACCTGGCGTACCCCGTCGATCTTCGACTTCACCGCCCAGGAGGCGCCCGGACCGATGTGGCACTGGACGCAGGCGACTCGCGAATGCGGCGAGTTTTGGTACGCCGTGTACTCGGGCCGCATGACCGTGTGGCACATCGTGCCGCAGAATTGCACGCTCTCCATGTAGTGCACGCTGCGGTAGACGAGCTGGCCGCCGATGATCACGTTCGCTGTCGTCGTCGCGATGACGAAAATGAGCAGCTTGCGAACCGCCGGGCTGCCGAGGTCGATAGTCCGCAGTCGCGCCGGGTAGCGTCCCGCACGGCGCTCGCGGCGGAATCGCAGGAATTCGCCGATCGGGATGCAGACTAAGCCCAGAAAGAATGCCCCTGGCAGCAGCATCACCGTAAGAATGT
>DASSSG010000666.1:0-4671 GCA_035708545.1 Bryobacteraceae bacterium
GTGCGGCGTGTGTGGAAGTGGAGCGGGATCATCGGCGCGGCAGGCACCGCCGCGGCACTGGCCATTCAGTTTGGCATCGGCGTGACGCCAGGGAAGGTCACGGTCAGTCTGCTCGCGATCCAGATGATCGGCCATTTCGCCATACCCGCGATCTCGGCGTTTTACGGGTCATCGGTGCTGCTGCTCGCAATTCGCGACGAATGGAAGGCCCGTCTTGCGCCGTTCGGTGCGGTGGGCCGGATGGCGCTGACGAATTATGTGATGCAATCGGTTGTGCTGGCCAATCTGTTCTGGTTAACCGGGCTGTATGGTCGCGTCGGGCCCGCCATCGGTCTTATTCCGACGTTCCTGCTCTACGCCGGACAGGTGAAGTTCAGTGTCTGGTGGCTCGAGCGCTACCGGTTCGGTCCCGCTGAATGGTTGTGGCGCTCGCTCACATATGGACAGAAACAGCCGATGAGACGTATTGCGTCCCCGCCGGCCGACCTGATGATGGCAGCGGGCGCTGACTAATCGCCGAGCAGCTTCCCGTATGACTGCAGGCTTTCGACGTTGTCGAACACGGCTTTGAACCCGGCAGTAATCGGAATCGCGAGCACCAGCCCCACACCACCCCAAAGCGTTCCCCAGAACATCAGCGCGATCGTGACGGCGAGCGGGTTCAGGTGGACGCGAGAGCCCACGATCATCGGATAGAGCAGGTTCAATCCAAGCAGATGCAGAAATCCCACGGTCGCGCCGATGATGACAAACGGCGTGACAGTCTGATACAGAGCCAGAGCCGCCACCAGCGGCGGCGCCATCGCGAGCGGCAATCCGATATAAGGGATGAGGCTCAGGAACCCACTGAGCGGCCCCACGAGCGGCCAGTACGGGATGTGCCACGACCAGAAGGCAATGCAGCTTGCCGCTGAGAGGATCAACCCGAGCAGGAAGTTGCCGAACATGTAACCCCGCGCCATGTTCGCGATTCCCTCCCAGCTCTTGCCCGCCACGACGCGGTCTGTACCCTCGTACATTGAGAGGTATACGCGTCGCAAGTGATCGCGCCAGCTCAGCATGAAGTAGACGAGGAACGGCACGAACGACATCATCAGCAGCACGTTGTACAGCGAGCTGACGTAGGAGTACACATAACTAGCGATGGACGGGCGCTCCTGCTGAATTCGGACCTCCTGCACCGGCGGGGGCATTGCCGGCTCGGCGCGACGTCGGCGCTTTGGCTCAGGCGGTGGCTGCTGTTCGGCCTTCTCCTGAAAGCGCCTGGGGACCAGCAGCCTGTAGGCGTTCTGTTCGGCCTTTTCCAGCCGCTCGGCGACATTGTCGACGACCTGATTCAGTCGCTGGCTGTAAAGCGGGAGCTCATCGTAGATGCCGGAGAGCTGTACCCAGGCGCCGAGCCCGATCAGGTAGACGATGAGCAGGGCAAGCACGCAGACGACGAAGCTGGCAACGGCACGCGGCAGCCGCATCCGCATAAAAGAGGCGACGAACGGCTCCAGGATGAAGGAAATCATCACGGAAACCAGCAGCGTGATGCATAAGGCACGGCCGTAGTACAACAGAGCGATGGCCGCGGCAAACGCGAGAACGCCAAGCGCAACGCTCTGTATTTTCTGCGCTGCCGGGGGCGGGGAGATCAGGACGGCCACGGATTCAACGACGGTTTCAGTATACTGAAGCCGTGACCGACGCCCCCGCGTTCCGGCGTGGTCGCGTGCTTGCACTCGATGTCGGCCGCCGCCGCATCGGACTCGCGATTTCGGACGAGACCCGCACTGCGGTCCGCGGACTTCCGACACTCGAGCGAACGAAGAGCCGGCAGGACGTGGCACGGATTGCCGCGATCGCTTCCGAATATGACGCCGGACTGCTGCTGATCGGTCTCCCCGTGGATTTGAACGGCGCCGACACCGAGATGACAGAGCACGCGCGGGCGTTTGCCGCGCAACTGCAGCGCCGAACGCGCTTGCCCGTTGAATTCGAAGACGAGCGACTCACGTCGTTCGAGGCGGAGCAACGGCTGGGCGGAAGCGTTGCAAAGCGCGAGCGCCGCGGCGGCATCGTGGACCAGACCGCCGCGGTGCTTCTGCTCGAAGCATATCTGCGTTCGAATTCCGCTTTTTCGGGCATCCATTCTCCGGAAGCTGATGCGTAAGGTTGTTGCGGCTATACTGCTGCCGGGCATAATCGCAGGCGTGTACTTCGCCTGGAGCGCGCTTACGCCGCACGGCCCAGGGCGCGAGGTGTTTGTCGACATTCCACCGCGCACCAGCACGCGGGAGATCGCCCGGATGCTGCGTGCGAACGGCGTTATCCGCGAAGAGTGGACATTTCTCGCGGTGCGCGCCGTTAATCCCCGAGCGACTCTGCAGGCCGGCGAGTATGCATTCGACAAGCCGCTTCCGGTGTGGGACGTTTTCCGCAAGATCGCCCGCGGCGAGGTGTTCTATCGCGAGCTAACCGTACCGGAGGGCAGTAACATGTTTGACATCGCAGCGGCCATCGAGAAGCTCGGTTTCATTAAGGCGGCGGATTTTCTTAAGGTCGCGTCGGACCCGGCTCTGATACGCGATTTGGATGCACGGGCGCCCAGTCTCGAGGGCTATCTGTTTCCGGCGAAGTATCGGTTTACGCGCCGTACGACTGCTCGCCAGCTCGCGACAGAGATGACTGCCAGCTTCCGGCGCGCGTGGAAGGAGCTCCATCCGGGCGTGGCGGACGTTCACGACACCACGACACTGGCATCGCTGGTCGAGAAGGAGACGGCGATCCCGCCGGAGCGGCCGATGGTCGCTGCTGTGTTCAGGAACCGGATGCGCCGCGGCTGGGCGCTCGACTGCGACCCCACAGTGATTTATGCCGCGCTGCTCGAGAAGCGGTATCACGGCGATATTCACAAATCGGACCTCGCGAGCACGAATCAGTACAACACCTATAAGAACGCAGGACTGCCGCCGGGGCCGATTGCGAATCCCGGGCTCGAATCGTTGCGCGCCGCGCTGCGCCCCGCGGCGGGCGACTACATGTTTTTTGTCGCCAAACCAGACGGCTCGGGCCAGCACAGCTTCTCGTCCACTCTTGCCCAGCATAATGTTGCTGTGCAGGAGTACCGGCGTGGCCTCCAGAGGTAACGCAAAGGGCGGCCAGCTGCGCTCCTGGCTGGATGAACACAAACCGGCGCGTATCGGGGACAGAGAACTGGAGCAGATCCGAGCCGCGCTGGGGCGCGTTTCCGAAAGCTATCTCCGGCGCCTCCTGCGTTCGTGCGGGGTGCCTCTTCACCCTCTGATCGAAGGTGTTGTGCAGGCGGATCTTCCTGCGTTGGCCAGAACCCTGCTGGCGCTCGAGCAGGAGTACGAGGCAGGAGATGCGCAGACGCGCCGCCGAGTTCGCCAGCTCGTGATCACGGCGAAGGACCACTGCCGCTGGACGCTTCGGCGTTTCGCCGAAGAAACGGAACGCGGTCGCGAGAAACGTGAAGCACTGCTGTGGATGAACACCTGGCTCGAAAACCCGCCGGTATTCCGGGAGTGGCTGTCGATGCGGCAACGGTCGCAACAACCAGATCCCCGTTTGGAACAGTGATACGCCAAAACAGTACCCGCGCATTCCGGTTTGGTACTTTTCGCGCTCTTTTCGGCTGCAAGTGACTGGAGAGAATACGCTTCCATGCGGCACTGCGTTTGCGGGACGAAAGATTCGTGACTGGCTCATTCCTCTCCTCTTTCGTACGCATGGCACGTCGCTGCCAGAAATACTGGAAACTCGCCCGAATGGAGCGCCGTCTTCAACACGGGTAAGGTAGCAGGCGGGAAACCGCCTGCTTCCAGCATTTTCGGTCCGTGCCGTGCACTCGCTGCTCACCCCTGCCGGGTCTGGCGAAACCGCTTGCCACGATTGCCTTCCCTGTTTATACTGGCTTTTTTGAACCGGGTGGTTGCAGTGAGGAATCTGAATCACGACGATTTTGATCCTCTCGCTTCGCAGCGAGAGGCTGCTATGTTCTATGGCCTGTTCCTGCGTGGCCATTCGGTGGAGGCGCTCCGGCGAGACATCGACGTGCCCCGGGGCCTGGCGGAGAAGTGGCTGAGCGCGCCGCGTTACGACAATGCCTTCCGCGATAGTCTGAAGCGCGTTTACAACTATCGCAAGCAGGTCCTCGCTATTTTCGAAGAGCTCGTGCACAGCGAGCAGAACCGCTCCCGTCTGCAGTAGTTCCCGGCGCCCCGTACACTGAAGGGGTGCGTATTCCTTTCTACCAGGTCGACGCGTTCACGAGCCGTGTGTTCGGCGGCAACCCTGCTGCGGTGTGTCCACTCGAAGACTGGCTCGATGATGCGACATTGCAGGCGATCGCGGCTGAGAACAATCTATCTGAGACGGCGTTCTTCAGCGGCAACGGTGACGTGCGGCGGCTGCGCTGGTTCACTCCGGCCTGTGAGGTGGATCTTTGCGGGCACGCCACGCTGGCTTCCGCATTCGTTATTTCCGAACTGCTGGAACCGGGCCGGCGCGAGATACGGTTTCAAACCCGCAGTGGAGAACTGGCCGTCAGCCGAGAGGCCGGGTTGTACACACTCGATTTTCCGGCTCGGAAGCCGCGGCGGCTCGAGGCATCCGAGGAACTGGTGCGGGCGCTCGGCGATCCGCCGCGCGAGGTGTGGACCG
>DASSSG010000667.1:0-2882 GCA_035708545.1 Bryobacteraceae bacterium
TGCAGCAAGACGAACACATTTTCTCAGTCGTGTCGAAGTCGGCTGACTTGCACTTGGACTGGCGGTTGCCGGTCGTCGACGGAGGTCGCTACTGGATTGCTTTCGATGGTGCCGCACTGCTGCTGCACGAACTTGGGAAACGGACCTCGGCCGGTTGAGTCGAGGTTCGTTATTTATCGGCCGCTTTCGCGGCGGATGCCCTCGGCGATCCACATTCTGAGTTGGGTCTGGTAGCCGATTGATTTCTTCGCGGCGATCTTGCGGGCGGCGGCGATCTGATCGCGGTCGAGGCGGATCGAGATCGCGGCCTTCTGCGCGGCATGGCGCTGTTTGATTGCCTCGATCTGTTCCGGGGGCATCTTCAGCGGGCGGGCTGGTTTCAGCTTGTCCCAGATGCGGCTCGTGTCATGCGTCTCGATGAACTCGGCGAACTCCTCAGTTGTTTCGAAATGCGGCAGTTCGTCGGCAGGCTTTAATCTCTTTGCCATTTCAATCCCCTTCGCGAAGGGGAAAATGATCAGCGCCGGCGGAAACGGGCGCGCTCGGCGCGATTCATGTCGCGTGCCGTGGCAACGCGGATCATACCCTTCGGGCGCCGTTCGTAAACCACGACTGTGTATCGTCCCGCAGCCGTTTGACCGTAGGCGAGGTACCGCTCGCCCCGGCTTCGGCGTACGAGATACTCGCCTGTAAACACTTCCTCGATTTCTTCCAGCGCGTACTCGTGGCGTGCGATGTGGTCGAGGTTCGCATCATCCCATTCGAAGCCGATCGGCCTCACGGCTCCAGTGTAGCGCTTTGTATATACGACGACGGACCGCCGCAACGGTGTGAAACGGAGATGTGGCTTACGTCACATAGAAAGCAGGATCTTCAGGCGAGGTACATGTGTCTGCATTGGCTGCGCCGGCCGGCGCTCCCGTTCGAAAACCCGCTGCTGCCGCGCAGTACAACTGGATCACGGGTGGGGTTGACCTCCCGATCGAACAGCTCGAACTGCCGCTACCCCCAACAGACGACGTCGTCCTGCCGGACGACAACACGGTAACGTTGCTGGCCACGGAGAACGGATCGCAGTTGTTGGTATCAGGCTTCGGGTTGTATCTCGGCAAAAAAGGCGAGCGTGTGGTGGTCAAACAGGGCAAGAAGATCTGTGCGCAGGCTCCTTTTATGCGGCTGCAGGAGGTTGTGATCGGATCTCGCGGCGTGAGTTTCTCGTCCGATCTCGTGGAAGAACTGTGTGCGCGCGGGATTCGCGTCGCGGTGCTTTCATCGAGCGGAAGACCCGTAGCACTGCTGACCTCACCGATGCTGACTGCGACGGTCGAGACACGACGGGCACAGTTCGCGGCCTATAGCAATGAACGGGGTGCTGCCTTATGCCGCTGGATCGTGGCGGGCAAGCTGCATAACCAGGAGAAGCTGATGCGGTACTTCGGGAAGAGCCGCGAGGGCAGCCGGCGGGAGAGCCTCGAGCGTGCAGCGGCGCAGGTGCGGAACCTCCGGCGTGAATGTCTCTCGCTCGAGGGCTCATCGGCAGATGCCGTCCGTGCACCGCTCCTGGGTCTCGAGGGAACCGCGGGTCGCATCTACTGGCAGCAGGTCCGGTCGATGCTGCCCGAGGAAGCCGGATTTTCCGGGCGCATCCACCAGGGCGCACCGGATGCAGTCAATGCAGCGCTGAACTATGGGTACGGCATTCTGATGGGGCACGTGTGGGGAGCCGTGATGAACGCCGGGCTCGAACCGTTTGCCGGTTTCATGCATGTCGATCGGAGCGGCAAACCGTCGCTGGTGCTCGATCTGATAGAGGAATTTCGACAACCGGTTGTGGACCGCCCGATTCTGTCCTGGCTGAACAAGGGCGGGCAACTGCGGCTGGATCGCGGGATGCTCGACGGGCAGTCCAAAGAAGAGGCGGCGGCGCGCGTGCTCGGTCGAGTCACGAGCGTGGAGCAACATCGCGGGAAGCGACACGAAGTGCGTTCGATCATTCAGATGCAGGCGCGGCTGGCGGCCAGCGCGGTGCGCGGCGATCGGGAGTACCGGCCGTTCGCGTTCAAGTGGTAACTGATGGCGCACAAGAACCGGTATTCCGGAGTGTTGCAGCCGCTGCAGGTGGGGCGCGGGAGCCCCGAGGTGTCAGTGGTCCTGATCTACGACATCGAGAACGACCGATTGCGGACACGTGCATCGGAGATCTGCCTGGATTACGGGCTCGAGCGGATCCAGTTCAGCGCGTTTTTCGGAAAGCTGAACCGGAACCGGAGGCAGGAACTGGCGCTGCGACTGCAGAGGGAGATAGGAGACGAGTCGGCGCGGATTCGCCTCATCCCTGTTTGCGAGGAGGACTTGGCAGACATGTGGGTGCTCGAGCAATACCGGCGCGATGCGGACGAATTGAAACGCCAACAGGAAGAGCGCCGGCCGGTATTGCGGGTGATTGGGGCGAACGAGTGACGGACCTTATTCCAGTCACGGATTTGAAGCAGTGGGCGTACTGTCCTCGGATTGTTTATTATCACCGCGTTCTTGGCGACGTGGCGCGACCGACATTCAAGATGCGGGAAGCAGTGGCGGCACAGGACCTGATCGAGCGGCTGGAGTTCCGGCGGGGGCTGCGAGCGTACGGGCTCGAGGCGGCTCGACGGGTGTTCGCGCGGTGGTTTTCGGATCCGCGGCTGGGGCTGAGCGGAAAAGTGGACCTGCTGCTCGCGACGGAGACGGAGGTAGCGCCAGTGGATTTCAAGCTGACATCGGCGGAAGTCGGCGAAAATCACCGCATGCAACTGACCGCATACGTTATGCTGGCCGAGGCGGGAACGGGGCTGCGCGGAAGACATGCGTTTGTGTACCGCATTCCCGACAACAGGGTATTCGCG
>DASSSG010000668.1:0-10261 GCA_035708545.1 Bryobacteraceae bacterium
TCAAGAAATCCGGCATGTTTTGGACTGTCCGCGGCGCCAATGCGATCATCGCCCTCCGCTGCTGCTGTCTGAGCGGCAAACTTGAAGGCTACTGGGAGGAGCGGGCGAGTTGACTGCCACTTTCATGTCGCGCACTCGATACAACACTCTGCGTGTGTCACCGTTACCTGCGCTGGGAGAATCACCAGTTGTGCGCGCGTAAATCCTAGTATCCAATCGTGGCAGCAGCCTAATAGCGCGTTCGGTGTTGAACATGTTGCACGCCCTGTTTCGATCGCATATGTCTGCCTCCCCGACCGAAGCGTTATTAGCAGGCGAGCGCGTGGATTTCATATCAGAACACGGCTACATTTCTCCCGGCGAGTATGAGTGCCTGTACGCCGAAGCGGTTCGGGTCGTCCGTGAGCGGTTCGGCGACGTGAGCGAACCATATGTGTATGACGGACGGCGCATGTGCACAGTGCGGAGCGTCCCCTGCACGGAACATATGATGTTCGAGCTTTGCTGGAACGAGGAAATTGCAGACCAGATCATGCGCGAACGCCAGAGCGATCAGTCACGCTGACGACGCGCTGACGCCCGGTTTTTTGTCCCGACATCTGCCTTAAGGACTGGACCGCCTTCGGAATTGGCCCGTGGTCAGGACGCGAGGAGCGATTTCAGGCGTTCCCTGGTCAGGCGAGCTTTGGGGCTGCTGCACGTACTATTGAGCCAATCGCGCAACTGCCTGAACGTGACTTCGTGCGTCACGGCCGGCGCCGCGACCTCAACCTCGATTTTGGTTCCGAGCGCAGGCTCTTCCGCCCACTCCTCGCTTATGGCGCGGATGCCGAGGACCACCGCTTCAAACAGGCTCTCGGCGGACACCTCGGCCGCGTGTCTGATCCCTGCGGGATCCACGAAGGATACTCTGCAGCGCCGGAGGTTCCCCACCCCGGCAGGATAGCACGATTTTCGTGTTTTGTTCGCCAGCCAAGCTGTTTCTGTATGCTACGCTACAGGAAATGCGCTGTCTTCTCCTTTTTGTCTTCCTCTTTATGTTCCTCGGGGTTGTCTTTGGGGCTGATCCAGCCGCTCCGGGCGACATGGTACGCGTCGGCGAGCGCAATGTCCGTGTTCAATGCGCGGGTACCGGCGACAGGACGGTCCTGCTGGTGAGCGGGATTCCGCGGTTCTCGTTCCACTTCTCCCTCGTGCAGTCCGAAGCGGCTAAGTTTGCTCGCGTGTGCGCGTATGACAAGGGCGGTGAAGCGTGGACCGACCCTCTGCCGAGTCTGACGGCGGAGGACATGCTGCGCGAGCTCGATGCGGTCGTTCAGCGTGTTGGCGGCGATAAGCCGGTGATCCTTGCCGGCCATTCGTTCGGGGGAATTCTCGTCCGCGCGTACTACCGAATGCGTCCGGAACAGGTCCGCGGGCTTGTGCTGATCGACACCCCGCATCCCGACATGATACGGATGCCGGTGAATGGACAATCCAAGAAGATGTACGACCTGACCGAGGCCGACATGCAGGCCGCGGCGGAGTTCGGCCGCAAGCGGAACATACAGACCCCGCACCCAACAAAGATCGATCCGCCGTTCGACAGGCTCCCGGCGAATCTGCACGAATCTCATATGTGGGCGATGAAGAAGTCGGCAGAAGCATCCCGCGGCATCGACCCGTTAACGATACTCAAGGTGCAATCCGAGTTCGCCAGGAGGATCAGGGACCAGCGATTTGAAGTGCCCACAATTGTCATCACACGAGCAAAATCTGCGGACGAAACTGACCCGTGGGTCGGCTCGCAACAGACACTGGCGAATGCGGCGGCCGATGGCAAACTGGTCCGCGCGGTGGGCAGCGGTCACGACATTGAGCTGGAGCAGCCGGAGTTGATCATTGAAGCAGTCCGCGAGCTGCTGGCGCCGGCGAAAGCTGCAAAGACCGCGAACTAACGACGCCCCTGAGTTCTCCATACGGGCGTCCCGGAGTTGGCTGGCTCCGGTACGTCCAGCCGCACTTTGGACAGGCGTTCTCGGCGGCGGGCATTTATGCGCTCAGAGGATTGAAGCCAAACAAATCCGGTCAGTCGTGGCGTAATGCTCGCATCGGGTCCAGGCGCGACGCGCGCCGGGCCGGCAGATAACAGGCGAGTCCGGATGCCAACAGCAGGCTGGCAACGACTCCGGCAAATGCGAGTGGATCAGCTGGCTCGATTCCGTAAAGAAGGCTTCGCAGACTTCGCGCAAGTGCAAGCGAGATGATGAGTCCGGTGCTCAAACCGGCAAGGACAGGCCGCATGCCACGCACGATCAACCACGCCAGCAGTTCGCGCCGCATCGCCCCCAGTGCGAGCCGCAGCCCGATCTCTCGCGTCCGGCGGTTCACGTTATAACTGACGACGCCATACACTCCGATGGCGCCGAGAGCCAGTGCGACTAATGCAAACACGGAAATCAGCATCATCTGGAAGCGCCGCTGTGCAACGGACACCGAGACCACTTCGCGCATAGTTCGTACCGACGAAATCGGTACGTTGGGGTTCACCTTCCATATCTCCGCTCGGGCCGCCCGCGCGAGTCTGGATGGTTGTTCTGACGTTCGCAGCAGCAGAGTTCCCGTTACACTGTGCGATTGGGAGAATGGGCGATAAATCAGGGGCGGAAGTGGCCGATCCACTGCGCCAGGCAGCACATCCTGAACAATGCCGACCATGGCGATCTGGTCCCCGGTTACGCTGCCTTGCCGTATAGTGCGGCCAACGACCGCAGAAAGAGATTCCCGCGGCCACAGCCGTCTCGCCAGTGATTCGCTCACCAGCGCAACCGGCGTGTTCTCCAAATCGTGCAGGAAACGCCCGGCTTTGAGCACGCTGCCGCTGGCGGAGAAGTACCCGGGAGTAACGCTTCGAATTGCCGCAACGGGCCGCTTCAGTACGAGGCTCTCAAAGTCCGTATCGGATGCATGAAATATGGTTTGGCTCGGTCCGGTCGATCCGGCAGCTGCCGGCAATCCACTGATCACACCCGCCGCGAGTACGCCTGGCAGACTTCGCGTGCATTCCACGACTCGGCCGTAGAACCGGGCTGGGTCTTGCCGGGTGCCGGCGAGAGTCAGGTCCACTGCAAGAACGCGTTCGATCTGGTAGCCGCGATCAACCGCTATCAGTTTCACGAAGCTATGAAGCAGCAGGCTGGCGGAGGCTAGAAGCGCTGTGGCGAGCGCTATCTGAAATCCGACAAGCACATGACGAATCCTGGATTCGTGAGCACTCCCGGTAGTGGAATGTGTCCTTTCCCTAAGCCGCTGCGCGCTGTCCATGCGAAACGACCACCAGGCCGGCAGCGCCCCGCATGCAAAGCCCGTGAACAGACTGAGGGCGAGGGCGAAGAACAAACCCGGGATACCGATTTGGGAGCTCATCAGCAATTGGATCTCGGGCGGCGCCTGTGCGGAAAGGAACTGTTCGCCGAAGACGGCAAAGCCTATGCCGAACAGGCCGCCCAACAGCGCCAATACCCAGGTTTCCACCCAGATCTGCACAATGATCCTCGTGCGACTGGCGCCCAGAGCGAACCGAGTTGCGAACTCATTGAGCCGGCCTGCAACGCGCGCGAGTGTCAGGTTAGCGATGTTCGCACAGGCGACCAAAAGAAGCACTCCGGATGCTGCCAGGATGAGGAGCAGGCGCACGCGGACGTCGCCCGAGTAAACCTCGCGAATCGGGACTGCCTGCACCTCCAGCCTGGTTGTGATGCCCGGTACGAGAGCCCGAATCATTTCGTTCAGGATCGCCTCGAGCTGCCGGGACCCGTCCTCAATCCTGGTACCGGGCCGGAGGCGCACCAGGACGCCGTGATTCCATGATTCGCTCTGCAGCTCATTTGTTGTGGGAGCGATCGGCTTCCACAAATCCACACGCTGGGCGAATGAAAGCTGAGGGTGGAGCACAGTTCCCGTCGGTACCAGCAAAGAGGGTGGTGCCACTCCAACTACGGTGTGGGGATCCCCATTCACGCTGATCTTCCGGCCGAGCACGGCCGGATCTGACCCAAACCGCCTCCGCCAAAGACCATCGCTGATGATTACGACTCTCTCCTTTCCTAACTGCTCTTCTTCCCGAGAGAAGTCGCGCCCCAGCGCCATCGGAACACCAAGAAAACGGAAGAAGTTCGTGGCGACCCGGGCGGCTCCAATTCGCTCGGGCTCTCCGCCACCAAGTAAGTTGCATTCCCAGGGGCGCAACGCAGTGATTGACGAGAACGCCGTTTGCGCCCTTCGCCACTCGAGGAACGCCTGAACGGTCGGAGGTAAGCTGGCAATCTGAGCGCGGCGCTCAGGCAAAACGACCTGAATGCTGTGGATCTGGTCGGGCTCCGTATACGGCAACGGACGCAGCAGAACAAAGTAGATGACCGCAAAAACAGCGGTATTCGCACCAACTCCCAAAGCGAGGGTCAGGGCCACAGCTGCGGCGAAGCCCGGATTTCGGCGCAGGCTCCGTCCGGCATAACGCAGGTCTCGCAGAAAGTGGTCGAGCCACGCAAGAGGCTGCTCGTCGCGGCATTCGTCCTTCGCCAGCTCCAGCCCGCCGAAGTCGAGACGGGCCTGCCGCTCCGCTTCCTGGCGGTTCAGGCCCTGTTTTATGTAATCCTCGATCTGGCTGTCGAAGTGGAAACGAAGCTCGGCATCCATTCGCTGTTCCCATCGCGGCCGTCTAAGCCACACGTTCCATCTGCGCATTGCAGATCTCACTCGGCCGCGTCCAGAACCAGTGCGATCGCATTGCAGAGCCGCTTCCAGCCTGCGGTCTCATTGTCGAGCTGGCGCCGGCCGGCTTGTGTAAGCGAGTAGAATTTGGCTTCGCGCCCTCCTTCAGTTATTTGCCACTCAGCCTTTAGCCATCCCTTGTTCTCCAGACGGTACAAGGCTGGATAGAGAGAACCCTGGCGGATCTGCAGCGCGTCGTTCGAGATTTGCCGGATGCGCTGGACAATCGCGTATCCATGAACAGGCCGCAGAGCAACAACCTTCAGGATGAGCATGTCGAGCGTGCCCTGAAGGAGTTCGGCCTCGCTCTTTTTCGACGATTGCCTAGGCATTCTAGGTGTCAGTATGAGCGCGAGTGCCTGGAATGTCAAGGCATTGTTTTCGAGCACTTTCGCAAACTACATCGCATTGCATGCCGTGAATGTCCGCTTTCCGGAATCTGCCTCCCGAGGATCCGCCGGTCTGAGGGCCAGAGCCGTGTATTCGGCATTTCGCCGGCAGGCAGGCGGATCGGCAGCGACAAGTCGCGCCGCGATCGGGTGTCCATCGGCTACCCGCGTGTGAGCGATGGGACGGCACCGGTGAGCCGTTGATGCGACTCGGGTTGCTCTATGGACCAAACGGGTTGCCGTCTGGATGCCACGTTCCGTCGGCTGATCCATACGGACTGGCCACTACCACCGTGTAGCCGTCAGGATCCCGCATCCAGCACTCCCAATGGTTCGGACCGCCGTTCCCATCAGGAGGATTTCGGTGTTTGGGCAGTAAGACCTGCACGCCCATGTCAGAGGCGCGCTGCAACAATTCTTCGAAATCGTCCACCTCGAACCACAACAACACGCCATTTCCATATGGCCGATCCTCAGAATTGCCAATCGGGCCGTGATGGTGCTCCACTTTGAAACTGTGCAACTGAAGGATGAGTTGTCCATTGGAAACCAGCTGTTCGTACTCGGCACCTCCGTGATTACTCCGGCAGCCAAGCAGACGCTGGTACCACAGGCTGCTTTTCGTCACGTCGGTAACGGCGATGAGAGGTTGAGGCCGCATCTCAATTACCGTACCAACGTCGGGCCGAGCGCGGCAGCACTCCGAGCCCGATCGGTCCTCTGATGTCGCGATGTAGACGGCGATGGCTCAACGTATGGGTTGAAATTGTGCCAGATCGCAACGTTGGATCCAGATCGCGCCGCAGGATGCTGCGACGAATACGAAACAATCGCCCGGCCGTTCGGCGGACGTGTTCTCGCGAACCGCGCCACCACGAATTCTCCGACGGCTGGATTGCGGGTGGGTACCTCGTCACCACAATCCTGCGCAGCCCGCGCAAAGCGGCCAAAGCTAAAAGTCCCGGATGTCGGCAAGCACCGGCTTGATGTCAATGACCGGCGTGCCGTCAATAGCTTCGATCGGGCCAATCCGCAGCCGGTTCCGGGCAATCCTGCGTACGGTTACGCGATGGAGGCCCAGCGGATTCGGGCGGTCGGGAGATCGCGTCGCAAATACGCCCGTAAGCGGCCGGCTCCGGTCCGAGCGCGGGTGAACCTTCAGCACGTCACGCCGGGCTCGGTGCAGCCAGGTCACAACAACGATGTCATCGCCCGGCGCCAGCCCGTCGAGACCCTGCGCGGCAAACGAGTACACTTCCAGCCATGCGTCGGGAGCGCCCTCCGCGCCGAGCCTCGGCCCTTGCACGCGTGTCTTGAGAGTCGAGCGGATCCTGCCGATCGGGCGGATCTGGGCACGTTTGCCACCCTTCTCCCGCGACCCGATCGGCGGCGGAGTTGTATTTGCGGACGTCATTCAAAGTCCTCGCTCGCGAGTGCGGGGCTCGAAACTCCAAAGTGCCGGTTGGCAACCGGCGCGCAGAATATCATTCTGCCCCACGTTAGTCAGTCGCCGAGAACGGCGAGGTCGAGTTCACTCAGGCGCGCCGGATCGGCGACGATATCGACCGCGGTGATCTTCCCGTCCGCGATCGTAAACCGGAGCACTCGGAACAGCCGTCCACGCGGAGCCACGACGAGGCCCACGTCCCCATCCACGAGCGCCGGCCGTGCGAGCCGGGCGGCCTGCGCAAACGCGATCGCCCCCTTCGCCCAGGCGCGAGCGCCGTGGATCTCCCTCGGCGCTCCGGGAGCCGCGGCGGCGCTGTCAATTCGCACGACGACATCCGGGTCGAGCACCGCGAGAAGGCCGTCGAAGTCACCCGCACGGAGAGCAGCGAGGAAGGCGTCAACGGTCTCTCGCTGGCGAGGCAGATCGGGGCGCCCCGCGGCCCCGGCTCCCTGAACACGGCGCCGCGCGCGGCTTGCGAGCTGCCTTGCCGCCGCCGGAGAGCGCCCCACGATCGACGCGATTTCCTCGAACGGTACGGCAAACATGTCGTGCAGCACAAAGGCCAGCCGCTCGGAGGGACTCAGCCGATCGAGCACTACGAGCAGCGCGAGGCCGATCGAGTCGGCGAGCAGTGTTTCCTGCTCGGGATCGATGCCGCGCTCGCGCTTCGCGGTCGGCTCGGAGCCGGGGCCGTCCAGCGCGATCTCCCGGCGCGAGGTACGCGAGCGCAACATGTCGAGACACACTCGCGCGACGACGGTCGTCAGCCATCCTCCGAGGTTCTCGATTTCACGGGCATCGGAACGGCTGAGCCGCAGCCAGGTTTCCTGAATGGCATCGTCTGCCTCGCTCAGCGAGCCGAGCATCCGGTAGGCCACGGCCCGCAGATGATCGCGGTTCTCTTCGAATCGCTCGGCCAGCCAGTTGTGTTCGTTCATCGGTCACATTTCCTTGTTGCGGCTCGTCAGGGTGGTGACGGAGCAAAACCTTTCAATGTGACAAGGAGATCGACAATGATGCAAGCACGGATGAACAACCCGGTAATGATCCTTCCCGAGGCCATGCAGGCGCTGCAAACGCTGTGGGCGTCGGCAGAAAAAGGCGGTGTGCCATCGCGCACACTCGGACTCGTGCAACTGCGCGCGAGCCAGATCAATGGCTGCAGTGTCTGCGTTGACATGCATCCTCGCTTACTCAGGAAGGCAGGTGAAACCGAGGAGCGCCTTTTTGCCGTGGCGGCCTGGCGAGACACGCCGTACTTCAGCGAGGCGGAACGGGCCGCGCTGGCGCTCACCGAAGCCGTTACCCGGCTCAGCGACCGTGCCGATCCGGTTCCCGACGAGATCTTCGACGAGGCCGCACGGCATTATGACGAGCCGGCGCTTGCGGCACTGATGATCGCGATCGCCACGATCAATGTCTGGAACCGGCTGAACGTCGCCACGAGGCAGGTGGCGGGCGAGTGGGTAAAGTCGGCCGAGGCGCGAAAGTGGGTGGAAAAGGGCTCGGGCGCTCACTGACCTGGACCGCGCGGCGCGTGTTCGCGAATTGCGCGCGGACCGCTGCGTGCCCTGCGGAGATCCGGCTTAGCGGCCCTCGGCGATAATACGCTGCCAGATGCGGTCGATGGCTTGCTGGAGCTTTGGGCGCGCCGTCGCTCGAACCTGATCGAGGTACGGTTTGACGGCTCGGCCCATGACCAGGATGTCCTGTTCGGCCATGCGGCGCACGATGGGATCGCGGTCGAGCAGCTTCGTCGCCTGGCAGATGGGTCGGATACCCGGCCGCAACGCGCTTTTCTCGTATATCTGCAGGAGACTTCCGGCGGCACCGAACGTGATCAGTACGTCAATCTGGCCCTCGCCGCCGGCGGTGACCGAGGCGCGCGCTCGCACTTTTATTGCATCTTCCCGAGGCATAAAAGAGATCTCGGGCGCTGAGAACGTATAGAACAGATCCTGTTTCAACTCTTCGGACAGCCGCAGCCACGTCCTGGCAGCATCGGCCGCCGCTTCTTCAGAAGGCGCCGGGTTCAGTTCCGCCATAAAGAAGAATTTCAGGTCCGGGATAGTCGAGACGAAATCAACTCGGCCGTCTTTGACGAAGAATACGTTCGAGCATTTGAGATCCTGATTCTGCGGACACAGGACGGCGACCGGGTGCTGGCGGAAGATTACGCCGAAGAAACTGAAACCGGAGAACGATCGGCCCACGTAGTCGTCGGTGATCGGTCTCAGGACGGCGCCGCTGATTCCGCGGCTCTTGAGATACTCGTCGACCAGCTGCTGATCGTCCGCCCTGGCCATAGTCGCCGACGAGAGGCCGAAAACAACCGCGCCCAAAGCCACTACGTGTGCCGTTCTGCACGACATGGGACTACCTCCTTCACGCGCGGGCTACAGCTGATTATCTCATGGCTGGATGAACGACAGGCGGTCAGCCGTCATGGCGCGGGCTTTGGAGCAGAACAGATATCGCAAAACACGATGTAATTGAGATGGATAAGTCTGTATGTGGGTTGTTTTATTTCATTGCTTACTTCTCAAGTGCCTTCACGCGCGAGGATTCATAAGTTATTCGGTCACGTTTGGGCTGCGGCTTAGCACCATAAAGGCGCCAGTGGGCAACCGGCGCGCAGGATGGCATCCTGCCCCACACTATTTTGGGTGGGGCATCAGCAGACCGATGCCGGAGAAAACCGCTGCCAGAAGCGCCCAGCTTTCGAGGTTGCCGTGCTGGATCAATACTCCGGCTATGAACGGGGCAACGATTGAAGCTACCGATTGGATGGACTGGGTGAGCCCTAATACCGTCCCTTGCTCGGCGCGGCTCGTTTTCTGAGTGATCAGGCTCGTCAGCACGGGCCGGAGGACGCCCGTGCCGAGTGAGGTGATCGCAGCTACCGCGAGCAGCAGCGGGATGTCGAAGGTGAAGGCCAGAATCGAGAAGCCGATCGACGACAGAGTGAACCCGATTTGTCCCAGGCGCCGTTCGCCTAACCGGCGCACCAGCGGGCCGATGAGGCCGCCCTGGAGAATCACCGATATCACACCGACGTAGGCATAGACATAGCCGACGTGTTTGGCGTGGAATGGCTCGCCATTCCACGTGAAGCGGCGTTCGGCGAAAAGCGGGAAGCCGGACATGAAGACCGAGAACGCGAACAGGAACACGAACAACTGGATCAGAAGCACGGCGAGCGCGGGACGGCGGAAATACTCGACGTATATGCGCCAGGCGAGAATGCTGAGGCGGCGTCCGGTGGCCTCGGCGTCGGCCGACGGTTTGCGGCGCGGGAGCAGGACGATGGTCGCGATAATGCTCGTCGCGGAGAGTGCGGCGGCCATCCAGATCGGCCACACGTAACCGAACTGCACGAGAAAACCGGAGATGCCCGGGCCGACCAGGAAGCCAATGCCGAAGGCGATGCCGATAACGGCAAAGCTCTTCGCCCGCTCCTCGGGTTGCGTGACGTCGGCGATGTAGGCCTGGGCGAGCGACAGGTTGCCGGCTGTAAATCCATCGATGACGCGCGACAGGAAAACGAGCCAGAGGGCGTTGGCGTAGGCGAGGATGATGAAGCCGATCAGCGTGCCAACCTGACTGAGGATCAGAAGCGGCTTGCGGCCGAGCTGATCGGAGGCTCGGCCGAGTACGGGCCCGCCGAAGA
>DASSSG010000669.1:0-4268 GCA_035708545.1 Bryobacteraceae bacterium
TGACGCAGCCGTTCACCGTAAAGAACGCCGCATTCACGCGCGACAGATCGTTCGCGCGCACCAGACTATGCTCCCACGCGAGCAGCGCCGCGACCGCCCCGACCCCCGCCCACGCAATCCAGCCCAGCGCGAATGTCCGGACCAGAGCGCCGAGGCACAGCAGCATCGCAACGTGAAATGCCCTCGAGATCCACAGCGCGCGCGCGATCCCCAGCGCTTTCGGAATGCTGAACAGCCCTTCGCGCATGTCGAATTCGTAATCCTGGCAGGCGTAGATAATATCGAAACCAGCCGTCCACAGCGTCACGGCCGCGGTCAACCACAGAATTCGCGGATCGAGCGAACCGCGAATCGCAATCCATGCCGCCGCGGGAGCAATGCCCAGCGCGAACCCCAGTACGACGTGGGAAAACATCGTGAACCGCTTCGTGTACGAGTAAATGAACACGACCGCCAGCGCCAGCGGCGCCAGACGCAGGCACAGCGTGTTCAGCATGCCGGCGGAGACGATGAATACCAGTGCCGTGACGGCCACGAAAGCCTGGCTGAAACCGGTGCTCAGCAGCCCGGCGGGGATGTGGCGCATCCGCGTACGCGGGTTGCGGGCGTCGATATCGGCATCGAGCAGCCGGTTGAATGCCATCGCCGCTGAGCGCGCGCAAACCATCGCCACGATAATCCACACGAGCTTCCACACGGGTCGCGGCGTCTGAAAATCATCTTCGCGAATCGCGAGCAGAGCGCCTGTCAGGGCAAACGGCAGGGCGAACACGGAGTGCTCGAATTTAATCATTTCGAGCGTCAGCCGGAGTCGGGTAAGAGCGCGAGCCACAGTCAGGTATTCGTTACCATCTTACTTTCGCGGCCATGTTACGGACGTTCCTCAGTGTTGCGGCACTCCTGCTCTGCGGCTGCTCCGATAAAGACACTCTGAACGAGCTCGGCACGACCATCGTCACCCTGCCCGACGGGCAAAAGATTCGGGCCGAGGTGCTGACCCACGCCAAAGACATGCTGCGCGGCATGATGTTTCGCGACTCGCTTCCGAAAGACTGCGGGATGCTGTTCATCCACGGGAGCCCGGGCCGGTATCCCTACTGGATGTACCAGGTGAACGTGCCGCTCGATATTCTGTGGATCGATCCGAACAAGAACGTCGTCGAGGTATCTCTTGACACGGCTCCGTGCCGGAGCAAGAGCGCGCAGGAGTGCCCGAACTATGGCGGCAATGCCGTGGCGGTGTATGTGCTCGAACTCGCCGCCGGAACGGCGCGGAAGCATGGCGTGAACGTGGGCAGCCGGCTCTCCTTCTGAATCTGACATCGTGCTCACGCGTGCGTGTGGTGCGATCGAGCGCCTGGAAGCGGGCGGTCCCGTGGTGGGCCTTCTGCGTGAAAATCACGTTCACTGCCTCGACTGTCGAGCTTTGTCCGGGCGACCGCCTCATCGCATATACGCATGGGATCACCGAAACGATGAACGCAGCAAATGAGGAATACGCCGAAGATCGTCTGATCGCACTCCTCCAGGCGTGCGACTCCGAGCCGGCGAGCGCTCCTGCCGAGCGCCTCGTCGCCGATGTAGACGCCCTCACTGCCGGCGCCCCGCAGTACGAGGACATGACCGCAGTCGTCGTTCGCGTGCTCCCGAGTTTGCCCGAGACTGCGGGTTGAACCTGCTCGATGTCTTCTGGAGCTCACGTCATCGATACTGAGATGCAACGGGAGACAAAGAGAATTCACTCATCAGGGATGATCCGATCGGAGGTCTGATCGACGCGCCGGGAATTTCCACGGGGGCCAGGGCATTCGTCCTGGTTGCATTCGAACACCGCGTGTGAAATGATGCCTGCGGGGAATAAGACACTCCATGCAAATGGGTCTGGCTTCTTCGCCCAGAACATCATTTGGCCTGGTGGCACTGGTGCTGCTGGCTGTGGTCGGCCCGACCACATTACTTTCTCAAACAATTCCATTGCAGGCGCAACTCACGTTACGCCCGCTCACCCGCGATGACATCGCCGCATACAAACTGCCTGCGACGATTCAGGCTTCGGGTGGGTTAACTACCATTGGCGTTGGCCAACCAGCTTATTTCGAGGCATTGGTCAATGCCGCTGTCCCGTCGTCGGACATACTCGGCGTCAGCTGGACACTGACGCGTAAGCCCGCCAATTCGGCGGCCATTCTCGAAGACAGCCCGCTGGGAAACGACGTTCCGACGTTTGAGCCGTCCGATCGGCTCGCCTTTCAGGTCGCGGGCAGGATACTGCTCCGCCCCGATGTGGTGGGGCCATACGCCGTGACGGCGAACATTGCGACCGCCACCAGCGGCACGGCAACTGTAGTGCTCGGCATCACGGCCGGCACCTACACCGGGGCAAAAGCCTGCATCGTCTGCCACAGTGGCGGCCTCGCCACGCCGAAATTTGCCGACTGGGCGAAGACTGCTCACGCGTCCATCTTCCGAAACGGCATGAACGGCGTTGCCAGCGATCACTACGGCAGCGGCTGTCTCGCCTGTCACACGGTCGGTTACGACGCGAATCCGAAAGCCGTGAACGGTGGATTCGACGATGTCGCCGCGCAGCTGAAGTGGACGTTTCCGACTACGCTCAAAGAAGGCACATTCGATGCGCTGCCCGAGGAGCTCAAAGCTGTCGGAAATATTCAGTGCGAGAACTGCCACGGCCCGGGCAGCCAGCACGCAGCCTCGGCGAACCCCATTCAGATTTCGGTCAGCATGAGTTCCGGCACCTGCGGCGTGTGCCATGCCGCGCTGACACATCATGCCAGGAACGGCCAGTGGAACAACTCGACCCACGCAGTCACAACGCGCTACGCCTCCGGAAGCGGACGAGAAGGCTGCGTCGGTTGCCACACCGGAAGCGGCTTCATTGATCGCATCAAAGGCAGCAAGACAGTCAATACCGCTTACACATCGATCAACTGCCAGACCTGTCACGAGCCGCATGGTCAGACTGAGCCCGGCACGGCCGCGCACCTCATACGGCAGATGGAGTCTGTGACGCTGAAGGACGGCACCGTCGTGAAGGAAGGCGGCGCCGGCATGCTCTGCATGAACTGCCACCAGAGCCGCCAGAATGCCGCCGTCTATGCGACGACTACTGTCGGGAGCGCTCGTTTTGGGCCGCACCACAGCCCGCAGGCTGACATGCTGCAGGGCGTCAACGGCTTCACCTACGGTAAGTACATCCCCAGCTCGGCACATTCGTTCGTCGTCGAGGACACCTGTGTCGGATGTCACATGCAGACCGTCGCCGCCTCCAATCCCGCGCTCACGCATGCAGGTGGTCACACCTTCAGGGTGAAATCGGAGGGCGGCGAGAAGGCGCCGAAAGTCGAACTGGTGAAAGCATGTCAGGGATGCCATGGCCCAGGCATCACCACCTTCGATTTCCCGCTGCTCGACCACAACGGCGACGGCGTAATCGAAGGCGTGCAGAGCGAAGTGCAGCATCTGCTCGATGATCTGGCGCTGCTTCTGCCGCCCGTCGGGCAGGCAAAAGCCGAGCTGTCGATCGATGCCTCGTGGTCGCAGCCGCAACTCGAAGCAGCCTATAACTGGCTGTTCGTCAGGTACGACGGCAGCATGGGCGTTCACAACACGGCCTACAGCGTGGGATTGCTGAAGGCCTCAATCGCGAATCTCGGCGGCGCTGCGAAGAAGTAATTCAAGTGCCGCATTAACGCTCGCCGGGGACGCGCTTTCGCCTATGGCACGGTGCGTCCCCACCCCGTTCGGCGAAACACCTCCAGATTTCCTTACGCCCACCGTTGCCTTTCGCGGCTACAATAAAGTAGTAGTTCTTCCTCTATGATCGACGCAATCCTCGCCAAAATATTTGGCACGAAGCATGAGCGCGAGATGAAGGCGTTGCGTCCGACCATCGCCGCCATCAATGACCTCGAGCCACGGATGCTGGCCCTCTCGGACGACGAACTCGCCGGCAAAACGGCCGAATTTCGCGAGCGCATTGCGAACGGCGCCTCGACCGATGATCTGCTGATCGAAGCCTTCGCCGTCGGCCGCGAGGCCGGGCGGCGCGCGCTCAACATGCGGCACTTCGATGTGCAGCTGATTGGCGGTATCGCGCTGCATCGCGGCAAGATTGCCGAAATGAAAACCGGCGAAGGCAAGACGCTGGTTGCCACACTGCCGTCGTACCTCAACGCGCTCGACGGCAAGGGTGTACACGTCGTCACCGTCAACGATTACCTTGCCAAACGCGACGCGGAGTGGATGGG
>DASSSG010000670.1:0-2938 GCA_035708545.1 Bryobacteraceae bacterium
TCGTTCGAGGTTCTGGACGGGTTCCTCGGTCCGGACGGTAAACCTGCGGAGGGGATGCCCACGATGACCATGCGGTTTACATTTGAGCCGCACGAGCGTGGAACGCGCATGGTGACGGTCGCAACATTCCCCTCGCTCGAAGCTCTCGAGCAACTGCTCGGCATGGGCATGGAAGAGGGCATGAAGGCCGCTATGGGCCAGATCGACGCCGTGCTGGCTGCCGGCTGATAACCTGTCGCCGGCGCCGGGTCACTTTGTTGCGCCATGTCGAAGGGCATGCCGCAACCAGGACCAGCGAGTGCCGAACGCTGTGAGCGACGACTCCGGCTGATGCTCAGATTCATTGCACGCCGTTCTTCGTTCCCAATGTCCGGTTTGCCGATTTTCTGAACGGGATCTACGTCAGTCGGAGTGGAGCGCTTCGCCTGCGGAAAGGGCGGCGGAGATTCGATGCGATCAAGGTCCAGGCGCCTATGTTCCGCAGGCTCTCGAAAGGAGAGACGCGCACTTCAGATTACCAGTTGAGGTTCGCGTCGCGCGCGAGTCGCCTCGCAAGGAGGTGCGCGACATGAAAGTGATAAATGTGTGGGAATACAGGCCAGTTGATGAAATCTGAGCGTAGCCGGTACGCCAGGCTGAGCCGCGACCGTAAGCGGTACGCCCAAGGTGCTCCGCAAGAATGGAATGAGGTACTTCCTCACTTTTGCCTGCTATGGCGCACATCTCCACGGTGACGAATCGGGTTCAGCAGACCGTCACCACAATGTCTTTGGTTCCCGAGTGCTGGACGCCGATCCAGGGCGCGCCGCGGCGGAACGCCGCAACATGATTCAGGCCCCCTATGAGTTGGACAGCGACGGCCGCACGGCCGTGCTCGAAAGCCTCCGCGAGGTCTGCTGGCACCGGGGTTGGAATCTGCTGGCCGCGCATGTGCGGAGCAATCACGTGCACGTCATTGTGGAAGCGGAGATACCGCCTGAGAAGGTGATGAATGATTTCAAGGCCTACGCCAGCCGTGCTCTGAACCGGCTCGAAGGCAAGGAACGACGCCGGAGGCGATGGGCACGTCATGGAAGCACGCGGCGGCTGTGGAAGGATCGGGATGTTCGTGAAGCGATTCGCTATGTGATCGAGGAGCAAGGTCAGCCTATGGCGGTATTTCCGGGAGACGTGCCTTGAAGCCCGCCAACCGCTCGCTCAGGCTCGCGGCTCAGTTACAGTCGCCAACCGCTCGCTCAGGCTCGCGGCTCAGTTTACAGTCGCCAACCGCTCGCTCACGCTCGCGGCTCAGTTTACAGTCGCCAACCGCTCGCTCAGGCTCGCGGCTCAGTTTACAGTCGCCAACCGCTCGCTCAGGCTCGCGGCTCAGTTACAGCCGCCAACCGCTCGCTCACGCTCGCGGCTCAGTTACAGATGGTCGTGCTCCGGACCACTTCTATGTCGCGCACCCGGCGGACAACCCGTTGATAACCCCGCCGAGTGGAGTTTGGACATTTTCAACCCGCCGCAGGCTGGCAGCCTGCCCCACTGGCGACCCACCTGCTCGGGTTAAAGAAAACAGCAGTGTGCGGCCGATACAATAGATCCTGTATGGGCGGGGTTCGGACGGGCGTATTGTGCCTGCTTAGTGTTGGGCTGCTTACGGGTGAACCGGAAAGGCCCGCCCCCGCGCTGCAGCGCGCTGTCGAAGAATTCAGGATTCAGACCCGCAATCTCGGGTTGCGCGCGGACAGCCCGGCACCCGCGGGTGCGGCGAACGGACACGGGCCGAAGTACCATGGCCGCGTTTTCGAGAACCTGCGCAACGACATTCTCGACGCCGTGCCACATGAAATCGTGCAGCGCGGCGGGACCAAATCGCTGCTGCGGCGCAACCAGTTCGGGTTCAACGTGGCGGGACCGCTCGTGATTCCGAAGCTGTTCAACGGCGCGCGGTCAACGTTCTTCTCGCTGTCCTACGAAGGGGTGCGGGAGCGCATTTCGCGATCCTATTTGCGGACCATACCCACGCCCGGAGAGCGCGCCGGCGATTTTTCCCTGAGCGTGGATGCGTCGGGCAGGCCGCTTCCCATCTTCGATCCGCAGAGCACGCGCGCGAACTCGGCGTACGATCCAGCGCAGCCGGTCTCGACCGAGAACCTGCAGTACCTGCGCGATCCGTTCCCGGGGAATCGCGTGCCAGTGGAACGGCTCGATCCGGCAGCGCGCAGGACGGCGTCGCTGTATCCGGAGCCGAACTCGACGGCGGGGCCGTTCTTCCGCAACAACTACTTCGCCGTTTCCCCGGAGACGAATACAGCCAACGGCATCATCGTCAAGGTGGACCACACGGCAACCGTGCGGCACCGGTTCGAGTTTTCGGGCGCGTTTTCGAACGGGATCGCCGGCTCGGCGAAGATGCTGCCGTCGGAGATCGATCCGAGCGCACCCGACCGCGAGTTCCGGTCGCGGCGCGGGACGCTGCATCACGTGCTCACGCTCTCGCCGCGGACGGTCAACAGCATCGCATTCGACGCCGACACGGACCAGAACCGGAACCAGGCGCAGGCGCTTCCGATTTACGCGTTCGGCTCCTATGTGCGGACGGGAAAGCTGAACCCCAACGGCCGCTACGCGCGGCACAACTTCACGATCAGCGACGGCCTTTCTCTGAAGCGCGGCCGGCATTCGCTGCGCATGAGCGGCTGGTACACGCGGCAGCAGGTAACGAGCTACTACGACTGGTACCCGCTCGGGAATTACCAGTTCACGGCGGGGCTGACGAGCCTGCCGGGGATCGTCAACACGGGCCACCCGTTCGCGAGCTTCCTGCTGGGGATGGCCGATTTCGCCGAGCTGACGCGCAACCTGTCGCCGTCGTATTTCCGGCGGTCGCTCGCGACGCTGAGCGCGCGCGATCAATACGAGATCACGCCGAACTTCACGGTGCATGGCGGGC
>DASSSG010000671.1:0-2842 GCA_035708545.1 Bryobacteraceae bacterium
AACAGTCCCTCGGTATCGTCCCACGGTGCCGAAATCAGCGGAATTCCGCATGCCAGGGCCTCGAATACACGGATAGTCGGCACGCCGCGCAGCGCTGTCGCGTATGGCCGACGCGGAACGTGCACTGTGAAGGCGTAATTCGCGAAGACCTCCGGCGCACGATAGTTTGGCAGCCAGCCGCCGTATTCGACACCTGCCTTCCGAAGGCTGGCGAGCGCTTCGGCGGGATAACGCACGCCAAATATGCGGGCGCGCAGACCGAGGTCGCGTACCGGCTCGATAAGAAACTCGCCAAGCTCTGCCGTGCGCTCGTCGTCGCCCCAGTTGCCGATCCAGACAAGGTCGCCGTCTCGCTCCGATGCCCGCGGCGGCATGGGGCGGAATATGCGAATGTCGGCGGCTTCATGCCACACCCAGACGCGATCATGCCAGCCGCGCCTGCGATACTCCTCGGCTACCGACGCTCCGAATGCGAGCACGCCGTCGTAGTCATCGAGCTTGTACCGGCGCATCTCGTGTGGGGCAGTGATCGACCGGTGATGCGTGTCGTGAAAGAGCAATCGCCACTCGCTCCGCGCGCGCCGCCGCCCGATCGCCGTGACCACCGCAGGCTCGGTCCATTCATGAACGAGCACAAGATCGGCGCCTTCGAGGGCCTGATCGAGATCGAAGTCGCCCGGATCGTAACGAAAGCTCCGCAGCATCGGGAAAGCGCGGTAAAAGTCGGCAATCGGCTGCTCGCCGTATTCGCCGATCAGGTTCTGAACGCTCCAGGCGTTTGCCGGCTCAAACACACGCACGTCATTCCCCCGCGCGAGCATCTCACCGGCGACTCCGCGCAGAAAATGCGCGTTGCCATGGTTCCAGTCGGAGATCAGCGAGTGGCAGAAGATGACCACTTTCATGCCGCCGCCCTCGCCCGGGACTCGAACTTGTGTCGTGCGAGTTCGTACACTTCGAGGTATCCCATTACCATGCGTTGCGGTGTGTAACGACGGGCGCGAAGACGAGCTCGCGCGGCCAGATCCGTGCGCAGCGAATCGCTCCGGATCACTCGTTCGAGGGTTTCGCGCAACCCATCCCGGTCCTCGGGATGGACGTACAGCGCGGCATCACCCCACACTTCGCGCAGGCTCGGAATGTCCCCAAGCACGAGCGCGCAGCCGCAGAGCGCTGCTTCGAGCGCGGAGAGTCCAAATGGCTCATAGCGCGCAGCCAGCACATATACGGACGCGCGACCGAACCAGTCAGCCATTTCGGCGCCGGACAGGCGGCCGAGCCGGCGAGCGGCCCCGACCTTCGTATCGCCGCCGTCGGGATGGTGCTCATCGCCGGCGACGTAGACGGGCCAGCTCAGTCGTTCCGTGACCGCATCAACAGCTGCGATGTTCTTCGCGGCGTCCCACAATCGCCCCGAGGCCAGAATAAACGGCTGCTTGATCGACGGCCCGAAGAACTCGGCCGACCGCGCATTAGGTACAACGACACTGGTGCCGGTGAATCCATACTCTTCGACGAGGCACGAGAGCATGGAATGCGACGGCGCCACGGCCATGTCGGCGGCTGCCAGCGCACTGCGAACCCGCCGCGCGTATTCCACGTACTTCACGGGCGCGGGTTCACGTTTGACGGCACGCCACCAGGAGAGCACGCAGGAATGTGCTACACAGACGGCCGGGGCGTTCCAGCGAAGCCCGGCGTGCGCGTAGCCGTTTATATGCACCACATCCGGACAAACACGCGTGGCCAGGTCGAGAAGCCAGTCGGAGGCTCGATCGACATCGGACCAGGGCTCGTCCATCCATTCGAGGCGGAAACTGCTTTCGGCGATTTCGAGCCGCGGAATCGCCCGCGCTTCCTCCCACTGCGCGGCCGTGAGCGGCTGGCCCATGGTGGCAAGCGTTACGTGCGTGCCCCGCCCGGCGAGACCGCGCACGAGCTCCATCGAATACGTCCAGATGCCCCCGACCGTGTCCGCGGTCATGAGAGCGCTGGCGGGTGCTTTAGCGGCCATGAACGGCGATCATCTCCAGTTCGTGCAGCGGGCGTGGACGCTGGTCCTGCACATCACTGAACTCGTCGTACAGATTCAGATAGTACTCGTGGGCGCGCTCCCAGGCGCGTTCGTCAGGCGCGCCCCAGCGCTTCGTGTAATCGGGCGAGCCCGGATATGGATACAGCGGCACCGGCTTGTTCGCCCAGACGCCGTGGTCATGCAGGTATCCGCGCCAGGCTTCCACCTGGTCCGCCTGGTCCTGCTTGATTTCGATCAGATTTGCCTGGACGAACGGGACGTGCCGCTTCGCAAAGATCAGCCGCTGTGCAAGCTCGTCGGTACTCATCCTGCACTTCTTGTCCAGCTCGGCGCGGCCTTCTTCGGTGATACTCTCCACTCCCGCCTCGATCGATACGCAGCCGGCGCGGCCAAGCAGCTCGATCATCTCCTCGCTCCAGAGATCGATTCGCGTCTGGATGCCCATCTTCACCTGCCGCGCCGCAAGTCCCTCAAGGAGCTCCTTATTCGGGAGGTAGATTTCGTCGACGAAATACACGTACTCGACACCCTGCGCGAGCAGACCGTCTATTTCGTCGAGCACTATGGCAACCGGCCGCCTCCGGTATTTGTCGCGGAAGTTATCTTTTGCGCAGAACGTGCAGTGGTATGGGCAGCCGCGCGAAGCTTCGACCTCAGCGCCGGGTCCGGCGGGGGGCGCTTCGAAGCGATGGTGGTGATGAGCATGGCGGCGGATCAAACCGTCCGGCCAGCGCAACGCCGGCAGCGCAGTCATGTCGGTGGCGTGTGTTGATCCCTGCAACCACGGCTGGCCGCCGGCCCTGTAGC
>DASSSG010000672.1:0-8042 GCA_035708545.1 Bryobacteraceae bacterium
CACTCTGCCGGCGGGCGCTGCGGGTCTACGACGAGCTCCGCGCGCAGGTCGAACGTATCGTCGATGCCGGGCTGCGCCCGACGCATCTCGATACGCACAAGCACACGCACCTGCTTCCCCCGGTTCTCGATGCCGTGTGCCGCATATCCGCGGAGTTCGGAATCGCATGGGTCCGGCGGCCGTTCGACTTCCCGCTGAACGCAACTGCACCATTCTGGAAACGGTGCATCACCCGCTCGGCCGGCGCGCTGCGGCGGCAGTTTCACGACAAGCTGTCGCGGCACGGCTGCCGTACAACCGATCATTTCGCGGGATTCGAGCTCACCGGGCGATTCGGAGCAGACGAGTTGATTGCCGTTCTGCGAGCTCTCCCCCCCGGCAGCACGGAATTCATGTGCCACCCCGGATGTTGTACTGAAGAGCTGCGCCGTATGCGCACGCGGCTCAAGGACAGCCGAGCGAAGGAACTGCGGGCGCTGACGGCGGCCGAAGTGCGCCAGGTGGTGGCGAGCGAAGGCATCCGGCTTGTGAGCTACCGCGAACTCGCATGACCGCACGGCGCGCCACAGCCGCCGACGCCGAAGCGATCGCGCGAATCTACAACGAGGGCATCGACGACCGCATCGCCACTTTCGAGACGCGCCATCGAAGCGAGGCCGACGTGCGCGCCTGGCTCGCCGGGCAGCATATCGTGATTGCGATCGAAAATGGCTCCCGCGTGATCGGATTCGCCGTGACGCACCCGTACAGTTCCCGCGACTGCTATGCCGGCATCGCCGAGTTCTCGGTCTATGTGGAACGGGCCTCGCGCGGGCGGGGAGCCGGGCGGCTTGCGGTCGCGGAAATGGTCCGCACGTGCGAAGCCGAGGGCTACTGGAAGCTGCTGGGCCGCATCTTCGCGGAGAATACGGCAAGCCGGACACTTTTCGAATCGCTGGGGTTCCGGGAAGTGGGCATTCACGAGCGCCACGCGCAGCTCGACGGCTGCTGGAGAGATGTGGTGGTGGTCGAGCGGCTGCTCGGTGACGCGGCGCGGGACTGATCAGCGCCGGCGGACGTCGCCGAGCGCGGGCGCCCAGTCGCCGGACGGGTTTTCAACCTCGCGCGGCCGCAGGCGGATGTGGTTGAACACGTTGCGCACGCCCCAGACTTCCCATGAATCGTCTTCGGCATGACGCTTTTCAGCACGCGTGTGCGCGATGCCGCCAAGGGTAACCTCGCCGGCGCGAACCGAGACTTCGATGTCGGTGGCATCGAGGTCCGGATCGCGCGTCAGTCGCTCGCAGATGTCCTCGCAGATGCGGGCGTCCGAGCGCGTATAGTTGCGCGGGCCGCGGCCCGCCTGTGAGCGATGCCGAATCCGCTGCTGTCCCCAGGCAGCAAGGCTCCCGCCAACACCGCCCTGAATGCCGACGGGGCCGGCTGGTGCGTATCTCCAATGGTCTGCCATGCCGATGGTCCTCTGCTTTATGACTGCACCGCTGCACTTTGAATTTCTGAGAAAAATCTGAGGGTCTATCCACTCTGGTTCTAAGGACCTTCGATGGCACGGGTGTCGTTTGCGCTGTATGCCGCCTGGCTGAACGGTGTTTCGCCAGAGATGCTGGCGGGCAGGCTCGGTCTGCCACACGATTGGATTGCAGAGCGGATCGAGGCCGCACGTCTGTGCGTCGCGCTCGAGCGGCCGCTGGAGCGTCGGATTACCAGACGAACTGCAGCCTACTGAACGCTCAAGGCAAGCGGACATGAACTGGTGGGCGTTCGTCCCCATATAGCCCGTTCGATGCCATAAAGGCGCCTGTAGCCGCTGCAGCGCTGCCGCTTCGGCGAGCCTGTCTGCGCGCAACCCTCGTCGAATTTCAGGAAACCAAACGGATCGAACTCGCCGAAAAGGCCCTGTGCTCGGGCGGACAGGCATTGTTCGCGTTGCCTTAAGACGGCGTCGAGGGGCACCGTCTCGCGGCAATTTTTCGCGATTGACAGGTCAGCCCTGTGGATCTACGATGTTTGCCATTGCCTTCACACTGGCAGCACACAGGAGGGGTCATGTTACGTGGGGTTGTCACACTGCTGTTTGCCGCATGGGCGATGCTCGCACAGAGCACGGGAACCGCAACCATCGTGGGCACAGTTACGGACTCAACGGGCGCGCGTATTCCTGCGGCCAAAGTCGTGGTCGTCAACACCGAGACGCAGTTCATCTCGAGCACGGCAACGAATGCGGACGGCGATTATTACATCTCCTACCTCAATCCGGGAACGTATCGGCTGACTATCGAAGCGCCCGGCTTCCGCCAGCATGTCCGCGACGGGATCGTGCTGCGGACCAGTGAAACGCCGCGGCTCGACGTGCAGCTCGAGCTCGGCAGCGTGACAGAGACGGTCAAAGTGACGGCCGCGGCGCCGCTGCTCGAGACGGAAACGTCCGCGACCGGCCAGGTACTGGAAGGCGAGACGATCGTCAAGATTCCGGTCCTGCAGAAGTACGCTTTTCGCATCCTGTTGTACCTGCCGGGCACAACCAACATCAACGGACAGCACGTCGTCGGGCAGCGGGAGCGGTCGCTCGGTTACACGCTCGACGGCATTGGCGGTAAAGAGCCCGTGCGCTCGAACTTCAATACGAACCAGGTGACTTCAACCACGATCGACGCGCTTCAGGAAGTGAAGCTGTTCACGACCGGCATGCCGGCGGAGTACGGCCACTCGGGTGGCGGGCTGCTCAGCACTGTGTTCAAGAGCGGCACCAATCAGCTTCACGGCTCGGCGGAGGATCGCTACATCAACAAGGAAATGATTCATCGTACGCGGCTCGAGCAGCTTGCGCGCAAGAATCCCTTCACGTACCACGAGCTGTCGGCGACGCTCGGAGGGCCGGTTTACTTCCCGAAGCTCTACGACGGGAAGAACAAGACGTTCTTCTTTTTCGGTTTTCAGCGTCACCACGAGAAGGCGTCCGAGACGCGCGCGGTGGACGTGCCGAGCGATGCCATGTACGCCGGAGATTTCAGTTTCGGCGGCAGAGGCCGGCCTCTTTATGATCCGAACACGACACGTCAGGATGAAAGCGGCCGCTGGATTCGGGAGCCGTTCGCGGGAAATAAGATCCCGACGGAGCGTATCGACCCGGTGATTCGCAACTATCTGGCGAAGAATCCGTTCACGCGCGCCAACGCACCGGGTTTCATCGATGCGAACGGACCGCACGAGAACCTCGTTACGCTGACGAAATACCGCTCGTACCGCACTCGTTTCGACGGCAAAGTCGATCATCAGTTCTCGTCGAACCACAAGATTTTCGGCCGCTACTCACACGTCCGGCATCGCTCGTTTCAGGACCGCTGGACGGTCGAGCTGGCGTGGCGGGACATCGATTTTCGCGCGGTTCCAATTCCCATCGATCAGAGGAACGCTGTCATCTCCGACACGTTCACCCTGAGCCCCACGATCGTCAACGAGATGCGGTTTGGGTTCAACCGCCGTCACTTCACGCGAAACCCGCCGACGATCGGACAGGGGTGGGCCCGGCAACTCGGGATTCCAAACACGGCCGACGACACCTTCCCGGATTTTCGGACTTCCTCCGGCGGGCGGCACTATCGCATGGATTCGTTTGCTGCCTCGGAACAGGTGGCTGAGGATTTCACATTTCAGGAAAACCTGACGAAGGTCGCCGGCAGACATACCATCAAGACCGGTTACGAACTGCTGCGAACGCGATTCAATTCCGTCCTCGAGGAGAATCCGTCGGGCATCTACAGACTCGGCGGCACGGACCTGCCATTCACTCCCAACACCGGTAATGAGTTTGCGAACTTTCTCCTCGGCTACGTGGTTCGCGCAGACTTTACTCGGAACTATGCTTCGTGGCTTCCACGCTGGTGGTCCCACGCCTTGTATATCCAGGATGACTTCAAGCCGACACGCAACCTGACGCTGAACCTTGGAGTGCGCTGGAGCTACGAATCGCCGTTCAGTACGAAGTACGGCCAGCAGGCCCAGTTTGATCCGACGGCACGCGATCCGATCACCGGCAGGCTGGGAGCCATCACTCATCCCGGCGGGCCGCTTGCGAGGAGAGACTGGAACAACTTTCAGCCGCGGCTCGGGCTGGCGTGGAACTTCCACCCGGGCAAGGTGTTCCGTGCAAGCTTCGGGATGATCAGCCAGGACCTGCTCACCAACGACATCAACCAGAACTTCGACGAATACCAGGCGACAGCCGTCGTGCAGCAGCCGACGGGCGATCCACGGCCGGCCTTCCGCCTCTCCCAGGGGCCGCCGCCAATTGTCTTCAGGACCAACCCCGATGGAAGTGTGCCCTTCATCGGCACGAACTTCGCCGGCCGCAGCGCGTCGTGGTTCGACCCGAACATGCGAATGCCGTACATCATGAACTGGTCCGCCGGCGTGCAGTGGGAGTTCGCGCGAAACATTCTGGCGGAGCTGACCTACCAGGGCTCAGCAGGTGTCGGGCTGCTCAATTCGTGGGATATTAATGCAATTCCGCTCGACATCTCGAGGGATCCCGCGGAATTGCAGCGAATTTTTCAGGCGCTGCAGAACTACAAGCCGTACCCGCAGTTCGGGGCTGTGCGGTTGTACAGCAACTTCGGGCACAACACGTACCATGGCGGCACGCTGAGGATGGAAAAACGCTACTCCGCGGGCCTGTCAGTAAATGGTTTCTACACGTTGTCGAAGGCTTTGAACGAAGCCGATAACGACGGAGATGCCACGGGTGTGACTTATTACAACCGGCGGCTCGAGAAAGCGCGAGCCAATTACGATATCCGGCACCGGTTCGTGAGCGTACTTACTTACGAATTGCCGTTCGGCCGGGGCCGCCGGCTCATGAACCGCGGCGGCATTCTGAACGCGGCACTTGGCGGCTGGGAACTCGCATGGACGGAGACGCTGCAATCGGGACCGCCGTTCACAATCACATTCGCTGACAGTCCTTACAACTACCTGCCAGGCGCGCTCCGGCCCAACCAGATCAGGCCGAATGCGCGCGTCGAGGGGTGGGACATCGGTCCGAACCGGTTTCCGACGAGCGCGCAAAATCCGTATCTCGACATCAGCGCATTTGCGTACCCGGGTCCGTTCCAGCCGGGCACGCTGGGCCGAAACACGGTGGAAGCGCCGGGGCTGATCTGGACGCAGTTCTCGCTTTCGAAGAGCTGGGCGTTCTTCGAGCGAGCCCGGTTCATTCTGCGCTGGGATGTGAACAACCCCTTCAAGAACCCGGCCTACGGGCAGCCAGGGAACGTGTTTTCGACCCGGAACACGGCGGCGTTCGGGCGTGTGGGCACGAGCACGCGCGGCGGTTTCTCCGACATCGGGACGGCGAATTTCAACTCGATTCTGGTGGCGCGGATCGAATTCTGAGCGCTCGCCGGTTTCGTGGCATTACTGATCAGATCAGCCGCAATAATCTGAGGAGCACCAGAAGAAGCACACAGCATGCGCCGATGAGACCGGTGACGATGCCCCATGCGTGCGGGTGATCGGCGAAGGGCAGGCGCCGCAGGTTCATGCCGTAGATACCCGCGATCACAATGGCCGGCAGCGACAACGTACTCACTACGGTCAGAGCCTTCATCACGCCGCTCATGCGGTTCGAAATGCCGGACAGGTAAATATCCACGGCGCTCGCGAGCAGTTCGCGCTGCGTCTCAATCAGGTCGAGATTGCGTGAGACGTGATCGTAAACGTCGCGCAGAAATGGTTGCAGGTCGGCATGAATGAGGTCGCCTTCTAAGCGCATCAGGTGATTCGCAACGTCGCGCGTGTTCGCATTCACTCTGCGCATGCCGAGCAGCGCTCGTTTCATCCCGAGAACCTTCTCCAGCACGCCGGGCTCGGGGGATGCGAGCACCTCATCCTGCAGTTCATCGATCCGATGGCTCAGCCGGTCGAGCAGCGGACTGTATGAGTCCACCACGCCATCAAGGATCCGATGCATGACCTGGTCCGGACGCAGGCGCCCGGCACGTTGCCGCACATGACCGATCAATTCGTCGATGGACGTCCACTCCGTCTCCTGGACCGTGATCACGAAATCGGCGGCGACGAACAGGTCCAGATCGCTGATATCCAGTTCATGTTCCTCGTCCAACTGCACCGGCTTCAGGACGACGAACAGATAGTTGTCCTGAGGCTCGACCTTTGCGATCTGGTTACGGTGCCGGCAGTCCTCGATGTGCAGCGGATGGAGCTTGTATCGCTCGGCGAGGCGGTCCAGTTCAGGATCGTTCGGGTCTCGTATGTCGTGCCAGTCCATGGTCACAGAACGAGCATGCAGTCGCCGTAAGAGAAGAAACGATAGCGCTCTCTCACGGCGTGCTCGTACGCAGCCAGTGTAAGCTCTCGCCCGGCGAACGCGCACACGAGCATCAGCAGGGTCGAGCGCGGGAGGTGAAAATTAGTCAGTAGGACATCGACGGCGCGGAATTCATGGCCTGGATAAATGAAAATATCCGTTTCTCCTGAAGCGCTGCCGTACTCACGAAAGGCGCTTTCGATGGCGCGAACGCTGGTGGTGCCGGCGGCGACGCGGCGGCCGGCCGAACGCACCGCGTCGAGCGTTTCCGGCGGTACCAGGAACCGCTCGCCGTGCAGCCGGACGTCTTCGACATTATCCACGCAGACCGGCGCGAAAGTGCCGAGCCCAACGTGCAGCGTGACGAACGCAATTCGCGCTCCCGCCGCCTCGCAGGCGGCCAGAATCTCCGGCGTAAAATGCAGACCCGCGGTCGGCGCCGCCACCGACCCGCGCTCCCGCGAGAAGACGGTCTGATAACGATCGCGATCCGCCGGCGTATCGGCACGCCGGATGTAGGGCGGCAACGGCACGTGGCCGATCGCCTCGAGCGTTTCGTACATGTCGGCCGTTCCCGTGAACCGCAGAGTGCGCCGCCCGTGCTCGCCGCGTTCGATCACTTCGGCCGCCAGACCACGATCGAAAGCCAGCCGCTCGCCAACAGGCACCTTCCGTCCGGGGCGCACGAGCGCTTCCCACGTGAGCCGATCGGGCGACAGAGGACGCAGCAGAAACACTTCGATGCGTGCAGATCCGGAGGAGCGTGTGGCGTACAGCCGCGAGGGAAACACACGCGAATCATTGACGATCAGGCAATCCCCGGGCCGGATGAATTGCGGGAACTCGCGAAATGACCGATCTTCCCGGCATTGCCGGTGCCGATACAGCACGAGCATCCGCGACGCGGAGCGCTCCGGCAGCGGTTCCTGTGCGATGAGGTCTTCGGGGAGATTAAAGTCGAAATCCGCGACCCGCATCGGGGCTCCTCCGTACAATAGCAACCAGGCGCATGCTCATACTGGGCATCGAATCGTCATGCGATGAAACAGCGGCCGCTGTGGTGGAGGACGGAACACGGGTACGGTCGTCGGTGGTTGCCTCGCAGCTGGAAACGCATGGCAAATACGGCGGCGTAGTCCCCGAACTCGCATCACGCGAGCATCTGCGGGCGATCGTGCCTGTGGTGCGTGAAGCGCTCGAGCGCGGCGGGACTTCGCTCGATGAGATTGCCGCTGTCGCCGTCACGGAAGGTCCCGGGCTGATTGGCTCGCTGCTCGTGGGCATCACCTACGCCAAAGCGCTTTGCTTCGCGCGTGGGCTGCCGCTCATCGGGGTGAACCATATCGAAGGCCATATCCACGCGGTCCTTATGGAAGCACGAGAAACCGGCGAGCCGGTCGAGCTTCCCGCGCTGGCGCTCGTCGTCAGCGGGGGCCACACGCACCTGTTCGAATTGCAGGAAGGCCTGCGATACCGGCTTCTCGGAAAAACACGCGACGATGCCGCCGGAGAAGCCTATGACAAGGTCGCGAAGCTGCTCGGGTTCGGTTATCCGGGCGGTCCCATCGTCGATCAGCTTGCCGCGCACGGTGATCCGCGCGCGGTGCGGTTCACGATCGTGCGGATGAAAGGCAACACGACCGACTTCAGCTTCAGCGGCCTGAAGACGGCGGTCCTGCGGTGGACGGAAGAGCACGATATTACCGGCGAGATCGCC
>DASSSG010000673.1:0-7712 GCA_035708545.1 Bryobacteraceae bacterium
AACGGACTTTACGCGATCCGGCTGGGCGGCCGCGGTGATGTAACGGCAACGCACGTCGTATGGCGCTACGACAAAGGACTGCCGAACATTCCGTCCCCGCTGCTTTACCGGGACGCGCTCTATGTGCTCCGCGAGGGCGGCATCCTCACCACCCTCGATCCCGCCGATGGCAAGGTGATCCGGGAGGCGCGTATCGAAGGCGCGGTGGATTCCTACTTCGCATCACCGGTCGCGGCAGACGGCAAGGTGATTACTGCCAGCCAGGAGGGCAAGGTCGCGGTGATTCGAGCCGGGCGACAATGGGAGCTTCTGTCTGTGAACGAATTCGGAGAGGAAATCTGGGCAACACCGGCGATGGCCGATAATCAAATATTCATTCGCACACAGAGGGCCCTCTATTGCTTCACAAGGCAGGGATAATCGCGCTCCTGGCCGCCGCGGCTGCGCACGCGCAGACCTGGCGAGGCACGATCAGCGGCACGGTCATGAATGAAACGCGCACTGCGGTCAACGGCACGCACGTGTCACTCAGGAGTGAGGAAACGGGTCGTGTCTGGACTGCCGTCAGTGACGCTGCGGGTGAGTTCGCGTTTGCGGCGCTTCGGCCTGGCGCTTATCGGCTCGAAATCGCGCAGCAGGGGCTGCGAGCCTACGCCCAGCCGATCACTCTGCTGGTCAATCAGAACGTTCATGTCGATGCGGTGCTCCTTCCCGCGGCACGGACGGACGAAGTATCCGTCAGCGGCGCGGCCGAGCTGGTGCGGACGGAATCGGCCGCTCTGAGCGGCGTGCTGGACACGCGGATGATCCGCGGTCTGCCGCTCGATGGCCGCAATTTCTATGAACTCACGCTCCTGCTGCCCGGCGTGGTTCCGCCTGCCCAGGGCTCCGCCGGCACGGTGCGAGGCGACTTTGCCGTACATGTGAACGGCGCGCGCGAAGACGCAAACAACTTTATCCTCGACGGCGTGTACAACGGGGACCCGAAGCTCGGCGGGGTGGCTGCGACTCCGCCCGTCGACGCCATCCGTGAGTTCGAAGTGCTGACGAGCACGTATGACGCGTCCTTCGGCCGCAGTGGCGGAGGGCAGATCAATGTCGTCCTGCAGTCTGGTACGAACCGGGTCCACGGGACCGCGTACGAATTTCTGCGCAACGCGGCACTCGACGCACGGAATCGCTTCGCGCCCGCCGATCATGGGGATCCGCAACATCAGCGGAATCAGTTTGGAGTCGCCCTCGGCGGGCCGTTGCGCCGCGACCGCACGTTTGTGTTTGGCGATTATGAAGGCCGCCGCGTGCGCGAAGGCGTGCCGCGGATCACGAATGTTCCGACCGGCCTGGAAAGGATCGGAGATTTCTCGCAGAGTGCGCGGCCGCCGATCGATCTTCTGCTCCAGCAACCTTTCGCTGGAAACCGAATTCCGGCCGAACGGCTGCATCCGATGGGCCGCGCGATACTCGCGCTTTACCCGCTGCCGAATCGAAACGTTCCGGGCGAAAACTTCGTATCCAGTCCGGCGCGGCGGGATCGGTCCGACAGCTTTGATCTCAGACTCGATCAACACCTGGGCTCCGCGTCTGAGCTGACGGCCCGCTACAGCTTCAACGATCGCGATCTGCTGGAGCCGTTTTCGGGGACGACGTTTTCCGCGATTCCCGGCTATGGCACGCTGGTGTCTCGGCGCGCGCAGAACGCCATGATCAGCGAAACACACGCATTCCGGACTTACTTCCTCAATGACATTCGGGCAGGGTACAACCGGGTTGCAGGCGGTACATTGCAGCAGGCGCGCGCCGCCGCCACGAACCGCGATATCGGACTGCCGGAAGTTTCGGCGAACATACGCGACCGAGGCCTGAGTTTCATCAGCCTTCCGGGCTACTCGCCACTGGGGGATGAGTACAACAACCCGCAGCACAGCGTGACGGACGTCTATCAGCTCATCGACCAGGCGACCGTGTCGCGCGGCCGCCATCTGCTCAGATTCGGCGGCGACGTCCGCGCGCTTCGCCAGAATGCCTTCCGGGACGTGCAGTCGAGAGGATTTCTGAGCTTCATTGGGATCAGCGGGAACCCGCTCGGAGACGTGCTGCAGGGCCTGCCGACCGTAACCGGCGTCGCCAGGCTCGATAACCACCAGAATCTCCGGACGGAGAGCTACAGCGGATTCGTGCACGATACGCTGCGCCTGACGCGCTCGCTCGTGCTCTCGGCGGGGGTGCGGTACGAATACAACTCTCCGCCGGTCGACGCGCGGGATCGTGCGCGTCTGTACGATATCGCGCGCGGCGATCTTACGGACGCGGGCAGGGCGGGAGTGCCGCGCTCGGGCTACGACCCGGACCGGAACAACTGGGCGCCCCGGCTCGGTTTCGCATGGGCGCCGGGCGCCCGCAACACGGTCCTGCGCGCGGCCTGGGGCGTGTATTATGACCAGTCGTCGCTCGCTCCCGGAGAGGGACTTTATTTCAGCCCGCCATATTTCGATCTGCGACTGTTCGTGACGTCGGCGCAGGCGCCGCTGCTGTTGCACGATCCCTTCCCTGCGAGCTACCCGTTTCCCTCACCGTCTTCGGCGCTCGCATTCCAGCGGGACCTGCGGACGGCTTACATGCAGCACTGGAATTTCAACGTGCAGCAGGCGCTCGGGCGCACCCGGGTCGTGGAGATCGGGTATGTGGGTTCGAAGGGCACGAAGCTGCTGACCGCGCGAGATATCAATCAGCCGCGGCCGAGCGCGGCTCCGTTCTATCTGCGGCCGAACCCGCGTTTCGAGGACATCACGATGCTCGAATCGCGCGGCAGTTCCACTTACCACTCGCTGCAGGCGCGATTTCAGCAAAGGTTCAGCCGCGGGGTTTCGTCCATAATCGCGTACACGTTTGGCAAGTCGATCGACGATGCCTCGAACTTCTTCTCGAGCGCGGGCGATCCGAGTTTTCCGCAGGACAGCTATAATCTGCGCGCCGAGCGGGCGCGATCGAGCTTCGACGTGCGGCATCGCGCGTCCGTGAGCTATTCCTGGGAACTGCCGATTGCCAAACGAAGCCGGCTGCTCGGCGGCTGGCAGACGCACGGTGTATGGACGTTCCAGACCGGACGGCCATTCACCGTCGCCCTGCTGCCCGATCTCGACAACAGCAACACGGGCCGGTCCACGCTCGGCTTCGGCGCCAACGATCGCCCGAATGTCGCCGGCGATCCGCGGGCGGGCGCGCGCTCGCCGGCACGCTGGTTCAATACGGCTGCTTTCGCCATTCCGCCGCGGGGACAGTTCGGAAATTCCGGGCGCAACGCGCTGGACGGACCAGGGCTCGCAACAGTAAATGCGTCTGTGCTGAAGGATACGGCCGTGACGGAGGGCCTGGTTCTGCAGTTGCGGGCGGAGGCTTTCAATCTGCTGAACCGGACCAATTACGATCTGCCGGACATCTTTCTCGGGTCCCCGACGTTCGGACGCATTCTGTCGGCGCAGAGCGCGCGGCGCCTGCAACTCGGCGTCAAGTTGTTGTTCTAGGCGGCCGACGCATATCCCAGTGCACGCAGGGCTGCCTGGCGGCAATCAGCAGTGATAGTCTTGTTCGGGCGAACGCATGAGAGCCAGTCTGGTCGCCATCGCGGGCCCGCTGCAGGGTTCGGTCTTCCCGCTCCAGAACGAACTGTCGATCGGGCGCAGCCCGGAGAACACGGTCGTCGTGGAAGATGCTGCCCTGTCGCGCCGGCATTTCACAATCACCGAACGTGACGGCCGGTTCGAGCTGCGCGACGCCGCAAGCCGCAACGGCACGCGGGTCAATGGCGTGCCTGTTGCCGCCAAGTTTCTCGAACCGCAGGATGAAATCCGTGCCGGACGATCTGTGTTCCTGTTCGTCGTGGAATCCGACACGTCGATTGTTCCGCCGGGGCGCGGACCAGATCTGAACGTGGAAAAGACCGTACTGCTGTCGCGAGCGGATGCGCTGTACGCACGCCCGGAACCCGCGCTGGCCCAGGCGCCGGACATGGCTCGCACAACACGCGATCTGACGACGCTTCTCAGGATTGCGTCTGTCGTCCCGGAGAAGCGCGGCGCGGACGGCCTCTTCCAGGCAATTCTCGAACTCAGCGACCGCGCCGTCCCCGCGCGTGCGTCTGCGGTGCTTCTCATCAGCTCGGCGGACGACGTCGAGGTCGCGTCCGAGCGGTGCGGTTCGGGCCAGGCGGAAGGCGGGATGTTCCATCGGAGTCTGATTGACCGCGCCATCTCCGATCGCATTGGAGTCCTGGGCGACACTGCCCTCGTCGTGCCTGTGGTTGCCCGCGAGCGCGTTAGCGCGCTTCTGTACTTCGATGGCCCGGAGCGTGGCGCCTTTGACCGCCATCACCTGGAGCTGGCGATGGGCATCGCGAACATTGTCGCCGGCAGCGTGGAGTCCGCGCTCGAGGCGCAGCGGCTCGAAAGAGAAAACCGGCGGCTGCGCGCCGAGATCAATATCGAACACGACATGGTCGGCTCAGCGCCCGCCATGCGTCAGGTGTTCAACTTCATCGCGAGGGCGGCGCCCGCGGATTCCACCGTCCTCCTCCGCGGCGAAAGTGGCACCGGCAAGGAGCTCGTCGCGCGCGCGATACATCGGAACAGCGCGCGCGCCTCGCAGCCTTTTCTGGCCATCAACTGTGCGGCGCTGACCGAGACGCTGCTCGAAAGCGAGCTGTTCGGATACGAAAAGGGCGCTTTCACGGGAGCGCTCAACCAGAAGCGCGGCAAATTCGAGGAGGCGCAGGGTGGGACCCTGTTTCTCGACGAAGTTGGCGAGCTTGTGCCGGCGTTGCAGGCGAAGCTCCTGCGAGTGCTGCAGGAATGCGAGTTCTTCCGCGTGGGCGGCAATCGGCCGATCAGGACCGACGTCCGTGTGATCGCGGCGACAAACCGCGATATCGAACAAGCCGTCCGCGACCGCAGCTTCCGCCAGGATTTGTACTACCGCCTGAACGTAGTCTCCGTCACGCTTCCGCCGCTGCGGGAGCGCCGCGAGGACATTCCGGCGCTCGCCGAGTTCTTCATCCAGAAGCACGCGCGCAGGGTGAAGCGGACAGTCACGGGCATTTCGCCCGAAGCGGCGGGCTGCCTGCAGGGCTATGAATGGCCCGGCAACGTGCGCGAGCTCGAGAACGCAATCGAGCGCGCGGCGGTGCTGGGTTCCACGGAGCTGATCGTGCGGGAGGATCTTCCCGAAGCGATCGCCGAAGCAGCCCGGCCTGCCGGCGCCGCCGGAGGTGACTTCCATGATCTGGTGGTCCAGGCGAAGCGCAGAATTGTGCTCGACACACTCGAGCGGGCCGGCGGCAGCATCAGCGAGGCCGCGCGGCTGCTCGGCCTGCATCCCAACAATCTCCACCGTCTGATTCGCACGCTCGAGCTGCGACCTGAGATGAAGCGACGCGCCGAGGACGGCGACGGGTCCTGAGGCTACTCGCCGAAATCGTCGAGGTCGGTCGTGCAGTTCTCGAATTTGGTGTACTCGCGCAGGAAGACGAGCTTTACGGTCCCGATGGGGCCGTTCCGCTGTTTGGCGATGATGAGGTCGGCCTGCCCCCTGAGGTCGTCGCGATCGGGCTTATAGACTTCCTCGCGGTAGATGAACATGACAACATCGGCATCCTGCTCGATCGATCCGGACTCCCTCAGATCGCTCATCTGCGGCTTGTGATCGCCGGGCCGTGTCTCCGGGGCGCGGCTCAGCTGCGACAGCACGAGGAACGGCACGTTCAGCTCCTTCGACAGCAGCTTCAAACCGCGCGAAATCGCACTGACCTCCTGGTTGCGGTTCTCGGCGCGCCCGCGGCTCGACATCAGCTGCAGGTAGTCGATGACGACCAGCCCGAGTCCGTTCTCGGCACGGAGCCGCCGCAACTTCGCGTGAATATCCATCAGCGTGATGCCCGGCGTGTCGTCGATGAACAGCGGCGCCTGGATGAGTTCGAATGCCGCGTTCTGCAGCCGACTACGCTCGTCCTGGTTGAGATACCCGGCGCGGAAGCGCTGCTGGTCGACGCGCGCGGAGGCGCACATCATGCGCGTGAGCAGCGATTCCTTCGACATTTCGAGCGAGAACACGGCGACGGTCTGCGGGTGGTGGCGGTTCGTCGCAATGTACTGCGCGATGTTGAGGCCGAGCGCGGTCTTGCCCATCGACGGGCGACCGGCGAGAATGATAAGCTCGCCGCCGTGCAGGCCGGCGGTCTTCTCGTCGAACCTGACGTAGCCGGTGCTGAGGCCCCTGATGCGCTTGCTGGGGTCGAGAAACGCCTCGATGCCGCCCTGGAACCGCTCGAGAATTTGCCGGGGAGTTGCGAGGGTGTCGCTCGCGCGCGCTTCGCCGAGTTTGAGCAGGGTGTCCTCGGCGCCCGCGAGAATCTGATCCGGCTCCTCCTGGCCGATAAGGCACTTGTCGATCAGCTTCTGCGACGAATAGATAATGCGGCGCAGCGTCGATTTGTCTTTGACGATCCGGAGATAGCTGTCGATCGAGAAAACCTGCGGCAGCCCGTCGTCGAGCGAGACAAGATAGGTGAGACCGTCGCACGCTTCGAGCTGATTCTGCTTCATCAGCTCGTTGGCAACGGTTACGCGATCGATGCGCTCGCCGCGGGCGGCGAGCTCGGCCATGCGCGCAAAGATGCGCCGATGCTTCTCGAGCGCGAAGTCCTCGGGCTCGAGGGCGCTCGCCACCTGGACGAAGTAAGTGTCGTCACAAAGGATGGCGCCGAGGACGAATTTCTCGGCGTCAAGATTCGCGGGTAAACCTTTCTCGAGCGCAACCTCGCTGGTCTGCATGGCCGGCAAACTTCACGATACCCGCGGCAGAGCGGGTGAGCAAATATTTCTGGCGAATAGATTCAGGCACATGCGCTGTTGAAAAGCCTGTGCATCTCTCGCGTGCCGGTAAAGGACTCAGGCCAAAGCACATGCGTGCTCATTTGCACGCCCGACCCGAAAACGTATCCACAAGTAAATGTTTTATCGAGAATCCGCCCGCTCCGCAAGGGGGTTGTCGTTGTCCTCGTTTCCCGCGAGGATTCGCTGCAGAATGTCAGGAATCTCGAAGACGGCGCGGTTGCGAATCCGGCCCGCTCGCTCCCGGAAGCCGGCAAAGGCGTTCGGTTCGAGCAGCTGGTCCACGGCGGCGGCGATGTCGCGGAAGTTCTCGACAACGATTCCGACGCCCTTGTCGCGAACCCACTCGGCGTTGTAGCGCTCCTGCGCCAGCGTCCAGGCATTCCGCTCGATGAGCACGGGCAGTTTCATCGCGAGCGCCTCACTGATGCTGCCCGGGCCGGGTTTGCCGATGAAGAAATCGCTCAGGTGCATGAAATTCGGCACCTCGCGAGTGAAGCCGACGACGTGCATTGGAAAGCGCGTGTTCAGCCGCCGCGCGCGTTCCGCCAGCCGCTCATTGCGGCCGCAGATCAGGATCAGCTGCAGCGGCCGGGTGGATGCTTCCAGCCGCCGTGCGAGGTCGAGCATACGCCACGAGCCCTGCCCGCCGAAGAGCATGATGCCGGTCGGCAAATCGGGCCGCAGCCCGAGCCGTTCGCGCTCCGCCGCCCGATCGCCGTCGAATTTCCGATAGAACTCGGGCCGCAGGATCATCCCCGACACGCGGTAGATCTTGTGCGGGTTGTAGCGCATTTCGTAAGCCTGATCGAGCGCGCGGTCGGTCCCACA
>DASSSG010000674.1:0-5564 GCA_035708545.1 Bryobacteraceae bacterium
GGTTGATGCCGAGGCTCGACGGTGGATACAGTTTATCGGGCTCATCGAGTGACGTGCTGTGCATGAAGTCGTAGGTGGCTTCATTCAGCAGCGTCGGGCTGAAACTGTATATGCTCGAAACCGAGTAGTTACTGTTCTCGACTTTTCGTGTCCCGGTCGTGAACGGCTTAATGTTACCAGCCGTAAATGTCTGGTTGTACGCGTCCCTGTGAAAATGCGCGTAAACATTGTGCTTACGGCTCTGCAGGAAGTCTACGCGGGTCATCCACGTGTAGCTCCCCGAGGGCTCCGGTCCTACGGAGAAGTAGATCCCCGTCGGAGACACCGGAATGAACTTTTCGAGGATCGTCCTGGCGGCGGGACTGATGCAGCCGGGACTAACTACGTTTCCGGCTATGCACGGACGACCAGAGGGATCGAGCATTGGCTGGCCGGTCAGGCCGTCGCTGGCATTCCGCAGGGTCGCACGCAAAGCGGTGAAGTCCCCGGTGCGCTGCGCGGGCGTAGGTACGAACACCTGTGTGGTGCCCGCCTCCGGGCGGTTCCAGAGCTTCTGATAATAGCCAAACGCGAACAGCCGGTCCCTGCGCAACGGACCGCCCGCAGAAACGCCCGCCTGATTCTGACGGCTTACCGTGCGTCGAGGCTGAAAGAAACTCCTCGCGTTCAGCTTGTCATTACGCAGAAACTCCCACGCAGACCCATGGAAGTGATTGGTGCCGGCTTTCGAAGTCACGGTCACATGACTGCCGGAGTTGTTCCCGTACTCTGACGTGAAGTTGTGCGTCTGAATGCGAATTTCCTGTATGGCGTCGGGCGGCGGATAGTTCATGCCGGTCGTCTGCCCGAAATGCGTAAAGTTAGCTCCGTTGAACGTGTAGTTATTGTTGACGGACCGGCCGCCATTCACGCTCATGTTCGGGCCCGCGCGCGTGTTGTCCATCTCCTGGGGAGCATTCACTGCCACAATTCCCGGCAGAATTCGCGCCAGCGACATGATGTTTCGGCCGTTCAGAGGCAGATCCTGCACGCGGCGGTCGTCTACCAGGCCGGAGAGCGTCTGGCTGGTCGTGTTCACCAGAGTGGCCGCGCTCGAGACTGTCACCTCGGACGCAACAGAGCCGACTTTCAGCACGCCATCGAGACGAAGATTCTCGCCGAGTGTCAGCCGCACTCCGTTTTGCACCAGCTTCTCGAAACCCGGCGATGCCATGCCGACGTCGTACACGCCCGAAGGCATTGCCAGCAGATTGTAGAACCCCGTATTGTCCGTGCGGGTAATTCGAGTGAATTGCTGTTCCGTCGAGGTCGCGGTGACGACGGCGTTTGCCACCACAGCGCCACTCGCGTCCCTCACATACCCGCTGATCGTGCCGGCCACCTGAGCGTTCAAACCGGTGCAAAGGCACACAATCGTCCCTACCGGAAGAAGTCTGCGCATCAGGGTTCGTACACAATACATGGGCGTCTTTCCTCAGCCTGCGATCTGGGGAATTACTTCCCCGTGCACGTCAGTGAGCCGCATATGGCGGCCGTTGAAAAAGTAAGTAAGCCGTTTGTGATCAATACCCAGCAGAGCCAGCACGGTCGCGTGAAAGTCATGTACGCTGATCGGCTGGTTGACAACTTTATAACCAAAGTCGTCGCTCTGGCCGATCACTTGCCCGCCTTTGATGCCCGCTCCGGCCATCCAGATGCTGAATGCGTTTGGATTGTGGTCGCGTCCGACGCCGCGCTGTGAGATCGGCATGCGGCCGAATTCCGTATGCCAGACGACCAGCGTTTCATCGAGCAGGCCGCGGCGCTTCAGGTCCGCCAGCAGTCCGGCGATGGGTTTGTCGACCTCGGCCGCGTGCTGCCCGTGGTTGTCGACGATACTGTTGTGCGCATCCCAGGTATCCACGGTGTCGTTGACGTACGCCCCATTCCACAACTGCACAAAACGAACTCCCCGTTCGATAAGCCTCCGCGCCATCAGACACTGCCGGCCGAACGGCTCCGTCACCGGCTGATCCAGGCCGTACAATCGCTTCGTCTCGCTGCTTTCACTGGAAAGGTCGACCGTCTCCGGCGCACATCCCTGCATGCGATAGGCAAGTTCGTAAGAAGCGATTCTGGCGGACAACTCGCTGACACCCGGGTAACGCTCCTCGTGCTGCTGGTTCAGCCAGGCGAGCAAGTCGAGCCTGGCCCGCTGCTCCTCCACGGTCAGGTGCTCCGCAGGTGGGCGGAGATCGAGAATTGGATCGCCAACCGAGCGGAATGCCGTCCCCTGATAGGCCGCGGGCAGATACCCGGCGCCCCAGTTGTTTGGGCCGTTGTAGGGGCCGCCGCGAGTATCGAAGATAACCACGAAGGCGGGCAGGTTCTGGTTTGCCGTTCCGAGTCCATACGCAACCCAGGCTCCGTAGCTGGGAGAACCGGGCAGCAGCGCACCGGTAGTCCATTCGAAATGTGAGATCGAATGATCGTTCGATCTCCCGACCGCGGAGCGAATCAAAGCGATGTCGTCCACGACACTGCCGATATTCGGGAACAGTTGCGAGATCTCGATGCCTGACTGCCCGTACTTACGGAATTTATACGGGCTTCTCATGATCGGTCCGGGATACCCCTGCTGAACCTGGACCTCGCCTTCGCCCGGCAGCGGCTGACCGTGATATTTTTCGAGCGCTGGCTTCGGATCGAAGGTATCGACCGCGCTGACGCCGCCGCACATAAACAGCGAGATCACGTTCCTCGCGCGCGCTTTGAAGTGCGGCGCCTTCGGCGTAAAGGGCGACTTCACGCCAGGCGGGTTTTGACATCCGTCAGCCGCAAGCAGGCCATCCTGACTGAGCAGATAAGCGAGCGCGAGGCCGCCGATTCCCTCGCCGGCTCGAAACAGCAGATCTCTTCGCGAGACGGGCTTCGGCTTATGGAACATACAGGAACTCGTTCAGATTCAGGACCACGTGCGTGAAGTCGGTAAGCGCCGCGAGTACCGGATCGGCGGCGAGTTTCGCGGCGTGATGCGCACGCTGCTTCTCGATGAAGCGGACGCTGCCGGCCATTTCCGTGGGTGTGGGATCGCGGCTCAGCGCAATCTGATATGCCGACATGATCTGCGCCGCGGGATCGTCGCCTGCCGCTTGCCTTACCCTGCTCGCGAAATGACGAGCCTGTACCAGCACGAACTCGTCATTCAGCAGAGTCAGCGCCTGGGTCGGCACCGTCGTGCTGTTCCTGCGGTCGCACGTCGCCATACCGTCCGGCTGATCGAAGACCTCGAACATCGGTGACCTGCGCGCGCGCTTCCAGTACGAGTACACACTGCGGCGCCACGTCGAAGGCTCTTCTTTCGTGAGCATCCACTTCCCGACTCTTGCGACCTCCACGAACGCCGCTCCGGGAACCGAGGGGAAGAAGGGAGGACCGCCTGCCTCCGTATTCAATTGCCCGCTGGCGGAGAGAACGACGTCGCGAATGATCTCGGATTCGAGCCTTCGTGTCGGAAATCGCCAGAGCGCCGTATTTTCCGGGTCGTTCCGGAAGTTCCCCTCCGTGTAGAAGCTGGACGACATCTGATACGTCTCGGACGTCATGATCAGCTTGTGCATCCGCTTGACGCTCCATCCCTCGCGGATAAACTCCGTGGCCAGCCAGTCGAGCAGCTCGGGGTGCGAAGGCTCACTGCCCAGGCGCCCGAAATTACTCGGCGTACTTACTATTCCACGGCCGAAGTGGTAATGCCAGATGCGGTTAACCATCACGCGCGCAGTGAGCGGATTGTCGGGCGAAACAATCCATTCCGCGAGGGCACGGCGTCGTCCGCTCGTCTGTTTTCCCACAGGCGGCACGATCCTGACTGCCGCGCCTCCGTTGAGGACCGAGAGGTAGCCCGGTTCAATGCGCCTTCCTTTGGCGGGATCGACCATCGCCGGGAAGTACAACGGCGGCGGATTGTAAGGACTGCCTGGACGAGGAATGTAGCTGCCGTCGAAGTCTGGCTTGATGCGCTTTGCCGTTGTTCCCGGCAGCGGCTCGTCGCCGGGGCCGTCGGGAGTGAAGCGATAGTCACCATCACGGATGCCGGCTGCGACCGGCAGAGGTTTCGGAAGCTGCGCGCGCAAATCCCTGAGCCGATCCTGCAGTTTGTGCCTCGCGGCGTTGTCAGCATCGCTTAACGCCAGGTCTCTTGCGACTGTGTTGCGAATCGACAGTACCTGCGCCGCCAGGAGTTTCTGACCGGCGGTCCGCTTATCTTCGGGCGTGCGGATGGCGATGCGAACATCTTCAGGGAACGCGTCCAGCTTCTTCTGGAACGCCTCCTCCCGGTACGGCTCCTCGATGCGCCGAATCTCGCGCGTAACTTCCTGGATCCTGGCTTCGAGCTCCAACTTCTTCGATTCGTACGCGGCGATCTCGTCCGGTGTCGCCAGTGGGTGGTTGTAATCGACATACGGGAAGAAGTTCGCCATCATCCGGTAATAATCCACCTGCGAGATGGGATCGAATTTGTGGTCGTGACAGCGCGCGCAGGAGACCGTCAGCCCAAGGAACGCGCGCGAGGTCGTGCCGACCATGTCATCGAGATAGTCGTAACGATAATGCGGATTCTGCTTCTCGCGAAAGAGCACGCGCGGAGCGATGCGGTGAAAGCCCGTAGCGATCAGCGTTTCGTACGTAACCTCGTCGAGTTCGTCACCCGCGAGCTGCTCGAGGACGAAGCGGTGGTATGGCTTGTCCTCGTTGAACGACTTGATGACGTAATCGCGGAATCGCCACGCGTTTGGGTTGTCGTCGTCGTGGATATGCCCCCAGCTGTCCGCATAACGCGCAACGTCGAGCCAGTGCCGTCCCCAGCGCTCCCCGTAATGAGGCGAAGCGAGGAGCTGATCGACACGCCTCTCCCACGCATTCGCCGATCGGTCACGGACGAACGCCTCCACTTCGGCGGGTGGAGGCAGCAGGCCGACGAGATCCAGCCACGCTCGGCGAAGCAAGGTGCGCCGATCGGCCCGAGGCGCCTGCTCGAGCTGCTTGTCCGCAAGCACCTTTTTCACGAAAGCATCGATCGGGTGCGCGGCGAGGTTCGGAACCGGATGGCGAACCGGCGCGCGGAACGCCCACCAGTTCTTCTGCTGAACCGTGAATGTCTTCTCATCGGCTTTGGCATCGCCGTCCCACGGCGCGCCCGCATCGATCCAGCTCTTCAGGATTTCGATATCTCTGTCGCTGAGCTTCGTGCCCAGAGGCATCGCGGGCTGATCTTTGCCGATGATGCGGCGGTACAGCGGACTGTCGGCGGATTTGCCCGGCACGATCGCCGGGCCTGACTTGTCGCCGCCCTTCAGAGCAGCGGCGCGCGAACTCAGGTCGAGCCCGGCCAGCTTCTGCACCGTGCCATGGCAGGAAAGACAGCTGCGTCCGAGCAGAGGACCGACATCGCGCGCGAACGAAGGCGACGGCGCGTTTTGCGCAGCCGCCGACGTCATGAAAACCGCTCCAGCAAACGCTGCCAGGAGCTCCTGCCGCATGTATGCCTGCTCCTCGACGCAGAACTCAGTCAGGAGAGATTAGCG
>DASSSG010000675.1:0-4683 GCA_035708545.1 Bryobacteraceae bacterium
CTCGCCAGCGAAAGGCCCGCCATCCTCTCCGTGCTCGGGCTGTCAGCCACCCAGGAGGCGTCTCCGTTGAATGCTCCGCAGCCCGGATACTGCACAATGTTATTCAGAAACCGCCGCGCACCCTGTACGCTTCGATACTGGTCGTTGATCGTGCTGTCGACGTGCCCGCGGTACGCGGCCGCGATTACCTGCGCGCCGTCGTCCTGCCGCTCCTCGCACCAGTGATCGTAGAGAAAACGCCCCGCGGCCTTCCCCGCGGGCAGCTGGGACGTCTCCTCCAGATCCACCATCATCAGATTCCGCGGCTGCATGCGGAGATGGCGGTTGTACGGCAGTGAACGCTCGAACGGCCCGTGCAGCATCATGAGCTGCGCCTCGATACGCCGCACCGCGGGCACGGCGAACAGCGCATCGAGCACGGCCCCGAGCAGCATGTCTTCCAGTTCCGCGTTCGCATATTCGCGCACGACGTACAGATCGCCGATCAGCGCCTTCCGGTCTTCGGAAACGAAGTAGCTGTACCCGATGCAGCGGCCGTCAATGACGAGCCCGAAGCCCGTCAGCGCCTGTATGCGCACGAACCGGCGCACGAGCTCGGCCGAGGCCGTGAAGTCCCATTGCAGCTGCGACCGCCAGGTGAGCTTCTCTTCGTCCAGAACGCGGTCGAGCTCGTCGGTGCCGATGTCCCGCAGCTCGACGATGTCCGGAAAACGCGCCTCAGAAAGCGCCGCCATGCTCACCTGTCCCGCGCCGAAAGAAAATGCCGCATGCAGCGAACCGCCTGCCGGGTCCGGTGCTCGTTTTCGATCAGCGCGAAGCGTACGAAACCCTCACCCATGGGTCCGAACCCGATGCCCGGGGCCACGCCCACGAGCGCTTTCTCGAGCAGCAGCTTGGAAAACTCCAGCGAGCCCATGCGCTGGAACCGCTCCGGGATACGGCTCCACACGAACATCGTGCCGCGCGGCGGCTCCACCGGCCATCCGGCGTTGTTGAGGCCTTTGCACAGCACGTCCCGGCGCTTCCTGTACTTGTCGCGAATGCGCTTCGCATCCTCGTCGCACTCGCGCAGCGCGATGATCGCCGCGATCTGCAGGGGCTGGAAGATGCCGTAATCGAGATAACTCTTGATCCTGGCCAGCGCGGCGATCATCCGCGGATTGCCCAGGCAGAACCCGACCCGCCACCCGGCCATGTTATAGCTCTTCGTCATCGAGAAAATCTCGACCGCAACCTCCTTCGCTCCGGGGACCTGCAGGATGCTCGGCGGTTCATAACCGTCAAAGCCGAAATCGGCGTAGGCGAAATCGTGCAGCACCATCGTGCCGTACTGATGCGCCATGCGCACGACCTCCCGCATGAAATCCATATCGACGCACATGGTCGTCGGATTGTGCGGAAACGAGATCAGGATCATCTTCGGCTTCCGCGACTCGCGGCGGCACACCTCTTCGAGCGCGTTCAGAAATGCTCCCGGATCGGGCATGGGAAGCAGGCAGGGATGCCCGTCAGCCATGACGACCCCGTACTGATGGATCGGGTAGCACGGGTTGGGCGTCGCCACTACGTCACCGGGCCCGATCACCGCGAACATCAGATGCGCGAGCGCGTCCTTCGCTCCGATCGTCGCGATCGCTTCCGTCTCCGGATCGAGATCGATATTGAACTTGCGCTTGTATCGCCTGCAAATCTCACGCCGGAGCTGCGGGATGCCGCGAGATAACGAGTAACGATGGTTTCGTGGATTTCTGATCGCCTCGATTGCCTTCTCGACCACGATCTCGGGAGTCGGGCCGTCCGGGTTGCCCATTCCGAAATCCACCACATCCTGCTGTGCTGCCCGCAGGCGCGCCTTCATCTCGTTCGTGATGGCGAACACGTATGGCGGCAGCTTGCCGATGCGGTAAAACTCGTCGGTCGCGACAGGGACAGACATTATCTACTTATTGTCCACCCCCCGTGTGTGCCGCCCTGCTCGTGAACGGCGCCGGCTCGAAAACCGACATGATTTCCGCGATCATCTGCTCCCGAGAGTCGTAACGGCTCTCTTCATAGCACCCAAGCGGATTCTCGATGACGTTCACCAGACACTTGTTGCAGTACGTGCACGGCCTGGGCGCGCGATCGAGCCCGCGGGCAAACATGTGCACCAGATCGTTGTTGGCTACCAGCGGCCGCGCGATACTCACCGCGTCGCACTCGCCCCTCTGGATCGCCTCCCGGATGATCGACGCCGTCTGAAACCCGCCGGTGCACAGGACCGGTATGCCGATCGCCTTTCTGATGGCCGCGCTGTCCTTCAGATTTATGCCTTCGATGATGTCGCCGCGTGCGCGGTTCCAGGCGTCCTTGTAGAGCCGCGCGGTGACAGGGTTCTTCAGGAGCAGGTAGTTCCGCAGGACATCGCGGCCGCTCGAGATCATCGTGTCGAAAGTCTGCAGTGCCTCGGCAATTGGAAACTCCCCCGGCGGGTTCTTCGGATGCGGGAAGCTGCTTCCCGACGAAACATGAATCGCGTCCGTGCCGGCCTCTTCGAGCCACTTCACCACCCGTACGGAGTCATTGATCGTGTTGCCTTGACCCTCGAAGGGCGTAAGCGCGTTGTTGTATTCGGTCGCGCTGATCTTCACCTGCACGTGGAAATCGCGCCCCACCTCGCGGCGGATCGCCTCCACGATTTCGATTACGAATCGCGCCCGGTTTCGCAGCGTGCCGCCGTATTCATCGCTGCGGTCATTGATCGCGGAGCTCAGAAACTGCGTGATAAGGTAACCGTTCGCGCCGTGCAGCTCGACGCCGTCCAGCCCCGCTTGCCGTGCGCGCCGCGCGCCCGCCGCGAACACGGCTACTGTTTCGGCAATCTGCGCCAGCGTCATGCGCTCGCACTCGAATCCGTTCAGCGGCTCCGGGTTGTCCGTGGAGCTGAGGCCCTTCTCAAACTCGATACCGCCGATGTCCCGCTGCCTGCCTGCATGGCTGAGCTGCATGATGAACCGGCAGTCGTGCTCGTGCACCTGCCGCCCGAGCTCGCGCCAGAAAGCAATCCGCTCGTCGCTGTGGATGGTTGCATAGTTCGGCATAATGCGGCCGCGAATAGTCACCGGCACAAACGAAGAAATGATCGCGCCTGCGCCGCCGCGCGCGAACTTCAGCTCCCAGTTGATGCGCGCCTGGTTGCCCGAACCGTCGTAGTTGTCAAACCGTCCGGAAATGTTCGAACGGAAAACGCGGTTCTTGACCGTGAGGTTCCGGAATTGCAACGGGGTGAAGATCACATCGGCTGTCATAAATCCCTCCCTGCGGAGCTGTGCGCGTAACCAGGCGATCGTGTGTGGGCCAGGCGGCAGTCCGCTTAAGAGCTTCAGTAGAACCCGATCACGCCCCGATTGCAAGCGGGTAGTGGGTCAGTTTCAAACTGATCCACTATCTGCAAGCGATTTCGCTGCGGCGGCAGGCCGCTCTGGCGGATGGCCTGCAAGCGTTTCAAACTGATCCACTATCTGCAAGCGATTTCGCTTGACTGTCAGACTCCGTTGTGCTATTTTTCCAACACTCTGCTGTTTTTCCAGCATGACGCACAGGCTCAGCCGCCGCGAACGCCAGGTGATGGATATTGTTTACGCCCGAGGTGCGGTCACCGCCGCCGGCATTCACGAAGCGCTGCCGGACCCGCCGACATTCTCCGCAACACGCGCCGTGATCCGCACGCTCGAGGAAAAAGGCCATCTCCGCCACGAAGAACAAGGTTTGCGATACGTGTACCTGCCCGTCCTTCCGGCCGACAAGGCGAGACGTTCGGCGCTGGCGCACATAGTGGCGACGTTTTTCCAGGGCTCGCCCTCTCAGCTCATGGCGGCGCTGCTCGATCCCTCCGCGGGCAGGCTGCCCGATGAGGAACTCGATCGCATCGAGCGGCTCATTCGCGAAGCGAAGGAGAAGAAGAGGTGACGGACATTTGGGTCGTCGCGTTCGTGAAAGCGACTGTGGTGACAGCTATGGCCGCGTGCGCCGACCTGACGCTGCGGCACGCATCGGCCGGTGTACGCCATTTGGTCTGGCTCACGGCGTCAGCGGCGCTCTTCCTGCTGCCATTCGGAGCTCTGGTTCCGGATCTGACGCTGTCGGCGCCCATCGTAATGCAGGCCGCTGGTTCGATCAGCTCGCTGTCTGCCCCTCCTGGCCTCCGCTCTCCGCTGCCGTTCTTCGTTTGGATCGCCGGTTGCGCCCTCCTGCTGGCGCGCGTCGTCGCGAGTGGCGTGAGCATCGCCCGCCTGGTCCACCGCGCCCAACCCGCCGGCCATCCTGTTCGGGTGACATATGGAGTACGGGTGCCCTTCGCCTGCGGGTTCGGTCGTGAGCTCGTGCTGGTGCCACCGGCTTTCGAAGCATGGCCCGAGAATCGCCGGCGCGCTGTGCTCCTCCACGAAACGGCGCACCTCGAACGCCGTGACAACTGGTCGTTGTTGCTCGCGGAAATCGTCCGCGCGTTCTACTGGCCTAATCCCCTGGTCTGGTACGCTGCTGCGCGTCTGCGGCGCGAACAGGAACATGCGGCCGACGACAGCGTGCTCCGCGCCGGGATCGACGCGGCGGAGTATGCCGCTCACCTCATCGACATTGCGCGTGGTCAGCGCGCACCGCTGCTGCTGGCGGGCGCGGCCATGCGATCCGAGTTGGCCTCGC
>DASSSG010000676.1:0-4023 GCA_035708545.1 Bryobacteraceae bacterium
TACTCGTGCTGCAGGTCCCATGCGTACCGAAGCGGCGTGTGACAGTAGCAGACATGCGTCTGGCCGGGACGGGTGAGCACGCCCTTGGCGACAGCATGCGAACTCGAGATTACGAGATCGTAGCCGCTCAGGTCGAGGCCCTCGATCGCGAGCGGCATCAGCGGCAGATACGCACGAAAGCAGTGGCGCGCGAATGGCAGCCGCTGGATGAATGTGGTCTCCGGACGTTTGCCGGCCAGGAAACTGCGGTCGCCCTTGATGAAATCGACGACACTGAAGAGATCGGCGCGCGGGTACAGCGAGAGAATCTGCTCGAGCACGCGCTCCGAGCCGGCGTATGCGCTCAGCCAGTCATGGACTACCGCAACCGACAAGGCTCGGCCCCGCGCTTCGAGCATCCTGCTTAAGTAGTGCCCGATAGCAGGCGACAGTCTCATGGGACATTCGGTCCGCCGAGTACCACTTCAGGGCGGTACTCCGAGCAGCCTGGGAAGTGCGGCTCCAGAGTCCAGGATTACGAGCGAGCGCCAGGAGCGCATCCGCGGCGGCTTCAGGAGCGCTTTCTTCGTACAGGAAGCCGGTCCCGCCCTCAGTGACGGCATCGCGGTTGCCGACGACATCGGTTGCGACAACCGGCACGCCGTGCCCCATCGCTTCGAGGACAGCCAGCGGCATGCCTTCCCAGCGCGAGGTAGACAGGTACGCAAACGCACCTCGCAAATAGCTGCCGGAATCGTCAACCGCTCCGAACACGCGCACAGCATCAGCAAGCCCGCGGGCGGGCAACGCCGCGGCCAACGCGCCCCTTCCCGGCCCGGTCCCGAGTAGCTCGAAGATGAATTGATCGAGCACGCCGCGCGCGTGTAAGGCCTCCGCGATGTCAACTACCATTTCGGCGCGCTTCTGGTAGTCGTATCTGGTCATCATGACTACGTGGTACGGCGGTCCGACCGGCTCCTGAGTGGGCATCGCCGGAATCCGAACGCCATTAACGATCACGCGCAGGTGCTTCCCCAGGCCTGCGCGTCGAAGTTGCTCGCCCTCTCCGTCCGACACGGCAATCGTGCAGGAGGTCAGATAACCGAGCAGACGCTCGAATGCGATGTAAACCACGCGCCCACACCTGCCGTATGAGCCCGTGTGCAGCCCGTGGAATGTGTGCACGACCGGGAGGCCGGTCAGGACCCTCAATGCACGCCCGTAAATCCCCGCGCCCTTGCCATGCGAGTGGATCACCTGAACGCCGCACGCGCGAACTGCGGCCGCGAGACGCAGGAGGGGCCCGAGCCGGAATGCGCGGTGCGGGATTTCGATCAGATTGTCTGATCCCAGGAGTTGCACGTACCGCCCCCAGTAAGGCAGGTCGCGCGGACAGGCCACGGTGAACTGAACGTCAGCTGGAGCGGCCTCAATCAGGCGCGCGATGTGCTCGGGACCGCCGCCATGGTCGGCGCGTACGCTGATCAGCAGGACGCGCATGAGGCCTCCGTCTCCGTCTGGTCGCGAACGGTCCAGATCGCGGCGCTGAGCAGCAGAACGGCAAACATACTGCCGGAAAACGTGATGACATCCACATTCAGCGAATGCGCGAACTGCCCCGCCCAGATTATGAGCAGAACACGGCCGAGCGGTGCGTTCGCCACGGTCATTGCGACGCCTCGTCTGACGAACAAACCAAACAACAGCATCAGCGCGAGCCCGCCGGCGATCCCGGTCTCTGCAAGCGCGAGGATGAACGTGCTGTCGCCCGGGGAGCCGTAAAGCGGGATCATGGTCTTGTAGCCAGCGCCGAACAGGGGACGTTCCAGCCACACGTCGAGCGCGAGTCCCCAGTTGCTCAGCCGGCCGCTCGAGGTCTGGTCGAGGACATCGGCCGCGAGCGCCAGTCCCTCGTAAGTCTCGACACAGCGGTCCCTGAGCGCGCCGAGGGCGGTGCCTTCTGGAGCGAAGAAAGTCAGCGCGGCTGCCACAACTGTTACTGTGCACACGGCGACAGCGAGACGCTTCCGGCGGCTGCTTGTCGCCGGGAGCATCACCGCGACAGCCGCCGTGACCAGCAGATTCAGCATCGCCGAGCGGGAGACGTTCACGACGAGCCCCAGTGCGGTGAGCGCCGCCACCGAGGCGCAGAGCGGCACACGCCGCTTTCGCGAGGTCAACGTCGGCGCGAACAGGAGAGTAACAACACACCAGGACGCGAGAAGATGTCCGTAAGCCCCGCTTTCCTGGAAAACCCCGCCGGCTCGCGGCAGCAGCTCGCCTGCATTGAACCCCCATGTCTGATGCGCAGCCGTGAAGTCCCACCCGAGGTAAAAACCGGCGACGCCGATCATGAGCGAGAGCCCTCCGCCCGCGGCCCAGGCTTTCACGTACCTTCTGAGGTCGGCCATATCGACTTCGCTCGTCGTCAGCAGCAAGGCTGGCGCGAACGTGCCCCACAATCGTGCCGTCTTGAGAAAGACTGCGTCCTCGATGCCTGTTCCGAGGACAGCCAGCGACGCCAGCAGCGCGATCACCGGATATAACAACAGCAGCCACTGCAGCTCGGTCAGCGGCAGCCGAATACGCGTCAAAATGAGCGCGGCTGCTATGGGCAGAAGCACATCTGTGAGCGCGATGCGGTCGCCGCCAATGCTGAGGAATCCATAACACCACGGGGCCGCAAACGCGTACGTCACGAGAAGCAGCTTTGTCATTGCACGAGCGTCTCGTATCTGTCGAGCAGCGCACCAGCCGAGCGCCCGATAGAAAATGGTGAGGCCTCGAGCGCAGCCAGCCGGAGGGAGGCATCAAAGCGCGGTTGACTCAGCGCCGCAATTACGGCGCCCGCCCACTCGCCCGGCGCTCGCCGCAGCTCGAGGCGTGCGATCGCGCCGGGCAATACGTCTGCCTCCCGAGGAACCACCGATGAGACAATGCAGGGCAAGCCGGCTGCCTGTGCTTCGATGGCGGCGATGCCGAGGCCCTCATACAGCGATGGAAACAGAAACGCATCCATGGCCCCGAGCATCAGCTCAGGCACATCCGGACGGCTGCCGGCAAATGTGAAATACCGGCTTAGTCCGGCACGGTCGGTGCGGGCGCGCACGGCCGGCTGCAGCCTGCCTTCGCCGACCAGCAGGAAATGACTATTCGGATCGCGAGCAACCAGATCGCGTGCGATCTCGATCAGGAACGTATGGTTCTTCTGCTCCTCGAAGCGCCCGACGTGGCCGATGACGCGAGCACCCTTCGGTATGCCCAGCCGCTGCCGCAGCTCCGCGTGTTCCACCCTCGCGGCGAACGGGCTCAGATCGATGCCGCAAAACAGAACACGCCACCGCGCGTCGTCTTGCCAGCGTTGGCCGAACAGAGCCGCTGCTGCGGCAGGACTCGCCGCGAAGCCGGCATCGGCGTGCCGCTCGAGCCACCGGCGATTCACATGGTTGAACAGCCTGCGCGGCACGCCGGCTCGCTGGTCCGCCCGCGCTGTGTCGTTATGGCTGTGGGCGATGCGCACGGGCACGCCGGATCGTGCGGCGGCACGCAGGATCGTTCCTGTGGTGTGATGCTCGTGGCTGTGGACGATGTCCCAGCGGCCGCTTTCAAAGCACCGCGCTAACGCAGCCTGGTAAAACAGCGAATGCTTGCTCTCGGAAACCCGCAGGATCCCGCAGCCGAGGTCGCGCAGTTCCGGCTCGTAAGCGGTCTCGCGCGGATCGTGCAGAAGGAAATCAAACGCAACCTCGCGCCGGTCCAGCCCGCGCGTGACGTGCATCAGCCATGTCTCAATTCCTGCCCGATTCATGCCGCCAACTACATGCAGGACGCGCAGAGGTTTCATTGCATTGGTGTCAGACAGGCCCACTGCTGACGAAAGGGTCGGGCTTCCGAAAGCGCGAGCCGCGCGTCCTCGCGCGTCCATTGCCCGAGCGCGGCGTAGCAGGACGCGTTGCGTGGCCCCGGCTCGACCAGCGCGATCCGGTGGCTCGATTGAAAGCGATCGATCAGCAGTTGCGTCGCGCCGGCGCGGAAACAGTCGTG
>DASSSG010000677.1:0-5389 GCA_035708545.1 Bryobacteraceae bacterium
CCGGTCCTGTCGAGCACGGGCCGCCCCGTTCTGCGCGCGAGGATGTCGGCCAGCAGCGATATCCTTGCTGCATCCCCCGTCACCAGGTTACGATCAGCGTTAATACCTCGACCCTCACCTGTCGTCGATTCCTTCAATTTGGGGCCGTTCTTCGCCACAACGAGAGCATAGGCGGGCATCTGTCTGGTGCCGCGGCGGATCGACAATTGAAAGCGTTCCGCCAGCAGCGCCTGAATTCGCTGCCGGACATACGGGACCCGATCCTCGGTCATCTCGCGATTGCCGGCGGCCGCAGATTCCGCCGACTGCGATGCTTTGGCGAGGATGTCGAAGCCCTGCGTGTTGAGCCACGCGGGGCCGCCGGAGATTTGAAAATTCCGGACATCATAGGCGACTTCTATGAGCTGTCGCAGATGCGCATTCACTGTTCTCAGCCCGCCACCCGGAGTGAACTGGAGGATGAGACCGCGAGAGCCGGGCCTCGACGGTCTGATTGACGCGACCTCAAAGGTCACCGCTTCCGTGTTTGTCTGCGCCCGGCTCTGCGGCGCCCTCATAATGCCAATGAGAATGGGCGCAGCCACCGCTGTCATTCCCGCGATCGCGAGCACGAGTTTTCCGGCCGGCGTCAGCCCGCGCGCGATACGGTTCGTCATGATCGCCTCGATTCGTTTCCTCAGTTCCGAGCCCGTCACCCCGGAGGCGCAGGGCAACGGCGATTCCAGATACAGCCGGCAGACCGTCAGGATGCCTTCGGCATACACCTGCGGCCGCTTGCCCTGCCGCAACACCTCTTCATCACAGGCGCGCTCGCGCTCCTCGATCAGCCGCGCCCCGATCCACCACACCAGCGGATGGAACCAGAAGATCGCCTCGACCAGCATGTGCATCGCCGCAGCAAGATTGTCGCGACGCCGCACATGACACAACTCGTGCGCGAGAATCGCGTCGAGCTGCTCGGCCGTCAACCGCTCGGCGATACCCGCCGGCAACAGGAGCACCGGCCGAAACACACCGAAGACGCCGGGCTCCAGCAGCGATGCCGATGCCATCACCGGAATCGGCGCTTCGATATTGCACGGCAAGGCCAGACGCAGGGCCACGCGAACGCGCCGCCACCGCAGGCACCATATCGCGAGCACTCCCGCGCAACCGCAGAACCAGACGATCATCAGCAACCGCGCGAGCGCGGGTCTGCCGGTCGCGGCGGGAGCAGCCTCGGGCAGCGCCAGCGGTGTAAACGCTTCGCTGATCTGTTCAACCGTCGCCGAGACGGCCGGGGCAACAGCCGGAGCGGTCCGCCATTCGAGCTGGCTGCCGGCGCTCACCAGCAGCGAAAACGGGATCAGGAACTTGAGCGACGCGGCGAGCCAGATCCAGTAGCGTGGCTGCGCCCGCCGGCTCCGGAACGCCAGCGCCAGCAGCAACACGGCAACGGCGAACAGTGTCGATTGCCAGAGATGATTCGCGATCAGGATCATTTCGACTCATCCTTTCTCGCCAGTTTGCGAATCAGCTTTTCTGTTTCCCGAACATCGTCGAGCGTGAGTTTGCCCGTCTCGACCAGATGTGCCATGACCGGCTGGGTCCGCCCGCCAAACAGGCTGAGCAGCTCGTCCACGAGGCGTCCCCGCACCGCATCTCGAGTGACGACGGCCTCGAAAATGTGCGCGTTGCTGATCTTCTTCACGCGCCGGACCGCACCTTTGGTCTCGAGCCGGTAGACCGTCGTCTGCACGGTCGTATATGCGGGCCGGCCGGCCGCCGGAAACGCCTCCTGGATTTCCCGAATCGACAGCGCTCCACGATTCCAGAGCGCCTCCATAATCCGAAGTTCGAGGTTCGTGAGCCTGGGCAGAGCCACTTGAATCTACTATGCTTGTATGTAAGACTACTACAATCCTGTTTGGTTAGCCAAGCGGGCGCGATTTTTTTTGAGCACGACGGGAGGCTCAATTTTCCGAGGGTTTCTCGGCCCGCTCGATGACGATTGTCGCGACCTGCCCCTTCTGCGACTCGAGCCGAAGCCCAAGCTGCTCCTGTAATGCGGTGAAGAGGGTCGGACCGGCGGCATCGGCAGGCGGCAACGCATCCGGAGGAGGCGGTCCGGCAAACGGACCGCCTCCCTGCCCGGGTTCCGGGGTCCAGTTCAGTACGATGTCGTACTCGCCTTTGAGCTCGGTTTTGTCTACTACGTTACGGCCGACCTGCTGGGACAACTGCTGTGCCAGCATCGACACGGGGACCTTTTTCCCATCCAGCTGTCCGCGACCCATGCGCATCACAGGGCCCTGTGGACTGGAGGTGGGAGTCAGCTTCGGTCCGTTCTTTGCGACGACGAGAGCGTAGACTGGCATTTCCCTGCTTTCCTCGCGGACCTTCAGCTGAAAGCGCTCTTCAAGCAGAGCCCGGAGCATCGGACGAAGTTGTTCCGGCGGAATGCGCTCGGCGGCGGTCTCCGCCTTCGCGTTGATGTCGTAGCGTTCTGAACCGATCCAGCCCGGTCCCCCGGAGATCTGGAAGTCGCGGACGTTGTAAGCCTGGCCGATCAACTGCTTCAGCGTCACTCCTGTAGCGGTAAATCGGCCTCCGGGCTGCACTCGCATCATGACGCGGTTGTCACTCGCCGCGTTGGGCTTGATGGAGGCGACCTCGAACGTCTGCTGCGCCCAGGCGCTGCTGACGGCCAGAAGCAGTATTGCGCGTAACGACATGTGTTCTCGATTCTCCGGCGGAATGTTGTCTCGCTTCAAATATTGCCCGGCGCGGCGGAAAAAGTTCCCGATTCGCGACGGCCGCACCCGAGGCGTGCGCGCGGCGGGACGCTATACTGCATGTGCCAATGAACCGCCGAGACATTCTCAAAGGGGCTGTAGCCGGTGCCGGAGCGCTCAGCGCCGAAGCCGCGCAGCAACACCAGCACGCGCCACGGGCAGCAGATACACCGGCCGTAAGAACCGCGGCTGCGTGGAAGCCGCTGTTTCTCGATAAACACCAGAACGAGACCGTAACCGTGCTTGCCGAGCTGATCATCCCGCGAACCAACACGCCGGGCGCTCGCGAGGCGCGCGTAAATGAGTACATCGACCTCATCCTGAACGACGGGCCGCAGGACCCGAGCATGCACTTTGTGCAGGGGCTTTCGTGGCTCGACGGCTACGCGCTCCGGCTGCATCACAAGCCATTCGTGCGGTGCACGGCAGAGCAACAGACGGCGATGCTCACCGCGCTCGACCGCGCCGGCATGACGGCGCAGCCGCAGACGCTGAACCGGGCCGGCACGCCGGATCGAGCGGCCGAACTCGACCGGCCGGTCGCGCCTCCGATACGTCCCGGCGGTCCCGCCGCCACTGCCGGGACGGGCAGCACTGACGTGGATCTCGCTCCCGGGGCTCGGTTTTTTCGGCAGATAAAGATGCTGACCGTGTCTGCTTACTACACGTCAGAAATCGGCATCAACGAGCTCAACAAGGGCGGACGCGTTCCGGCGAGCTTCGGCTGCACGCACCCGGAAGGGCACTGAGGGCCGGCGATGATTCAGATCGTCAACGCGAATCGGAACCAGTTCGACGCTGTCGTAGTCGGCTCTGGCGCAACCGGCGGCTGGGCGGCGAAGCAGCTCACCGAAGCCGGCATGTCCGTCGCGGTGCTCGAGGCGGGGCCGAAGATCACCCCGAAGGACTTCACCGAGCACGTCGAGCCGTATCAACTGAAGTATCGCGGCAGCTCGCCCAGAATTCTCGACCGCCGCCCGGTGCAGGGACTCGTGTATGCCTGCCGCGAATCAAACTATGAGTGGTTCGTCGATGATATCGAGAACCCGTACACCACCGACCCGGAGCATCCGTTTCACTGGATTCGACAGCGCGTGCTCGGCGGGCGGTCGATGTCGTGGGGCCGGCAGAGCTACCGCATGGGTGACCTCGATCTGAAAGCCGCCAGTCGCGACGGATTCGGCGAGGACTGGCCGATCTCTTACGCGGACCTGGTCCCGCATTACGAAACGGTCGAGCGTTACATCGGGATCAGCGGCCAGCCCGAGGGCCTTCCGCAACTGCCCGACAGCATCTTCCAGCCGCCGATGGCGATGACCTGCGGCGAAGTGGTGCTGCGCAACGCGCTGAAGCAGAAGATGGGACGAACCGTCACGATCGGGCGCGTCGCCATTCTCACGCGGCCACTCCATGGCCGGCAGCCCTGCCACTATTGCGGGCCGTGCGAACAGGGCTGCGTCACGTTTTCGTACTACAGCAGCCCGTGGACGACGTTGAAAGCTGCGGGCGCAACCGGACGACTGTCGCTGATCACCGATGCCGTGGCCAGCCACATCGTCATGGATGGAAAAAGCGGCAGAGCAGCCGGAATCGCGTACATCGATCGGACCACGCGCATGCCGCGCGACGTGCGAGCAAAGGTCGTGGTGCTGTGCGCATCGACGCTCGAGTCGACGCGGCTGCTGCTGAACTCGGCTGCGGGAGGGCTGGCGAACTCGAGCGGAGTGCTCGGACATTACCTCATGGACCACATCTACGGCGGGGGCGCATCGGGCGAGATGCCGATGCTCAAACCGAACCCGTGGTACGGTCCGCCACGGCGCCCCAACGGGATCTATATCCCGCGCTTCCGAAACCTGAAGGAGACGATGACGAACGGCTTCATTCGCGGATACGGCTACCAGGGCGGGAGCAACCCGGAGTTCGCCATGAATGCCCCGGGTTTTGGCGCGCAGTTCAAAGAGGCGGTGCGCCGCGGGCGATGGAATATCAGCCTCGGCGTGTGGGGCGAGTGCCTGCCCCGCTTCGAGAACTTCGTCGAGATCGATCGCGACCGCGTGGACGCGTGGGGCATCCCCGTGCTGAAGATCCATATGCAGTGGAGCGACAACGAGCGAAAGATCTTCGAAGACGCCCGGCAGCAGGCCGCCGAGATGCTCGAAGCCGCGGGCGCGACGAACGTGCGGATGTACGGGAGACCGTCGGTGCCGGGCTTCTGTATTCATGAAATCGGCACCGCGCGCATGGGCAGCGATCCGAAGAAGTCAGTCCTGAACAGCTACTGCCAGACGCACGACGTGAAGAACATCTTCGTCACCGACGGCGCGGCATGGGTCAGCAGCGCATGCCAGAACCCGACGCTCAGCATGATGGCGCTGACGGTGCGGGCGTGCGAGTACATCAAAGACGCGTATAAGAAGAACGACCTGTAGAGCGTCGTCTGGTTACCGTTAGCCCGCGGGAAACAGGACGGAACTGCAGCCGGCAGATCGCGATAGAATGCTTCTCAATCACGCAGGACTGCCGGTTGGCCTGCTCACCCAAAACGCCAGCAGCCCGGCGGCGCGAACTGCCGAAAGGGGCGCAAACAAATGAAGATCATAACCGCCATGAAA
>DASSSG010000678.1:0-4435 GCA_035708545.1 Bryobacteraceae bacterium
CCGAGAACGTCTTCGATGTAGCCCGCGGCATTCGTGAGGTTCTGCTGGACGATAGCCTCCGGCAGCGCCTGATCCAGCAGGGCTATAAACAGCTGAGCTACTTCAGCTGGAGCCGTACCGCCGAGGAGGTGCTCGAGGTCTACCGTGAGGTCGCTGTGGCCCGGTCCGCCTGAACCGCGGGCCACTTCCGCGGCCACTGCTCAGAGCGTACAATGCGATGTACGCGAGCACGCACCAAACGGGGCAGCTCGAGTGCGGTCACCTCTACGGTCTCCCACCGATCAGGACTAAGTCGGACGTCATCGGCTATTAAGTAAGCCGTGTCCGTTTCATAGGCGAGATAGCGTATCATGCCTGCGCCATTACGGAACACGAGATAGAGCGCATCAGCTATGGGATGCCGCCGAGCTTCCGGACATTGATCGAGCAGCACCCACTCGCCGGGTACCAGTGCGTCGCTCATCCGCGGGTCGCGCCCGACTTGCGCGGCGACCGGGTGCGTGAGCGCGGCGATATCGGCCGGACTGACGACAAACGCGGCGCGTCCCGTGATGTGCTCCGGCCAGGATTCGCCGGGGCCGATCAGGCCTTCTACGACATCCAGCACGGCGGTCCGGCGACTGCCGGACCGCCGCTCCCGCAGCCACTGCTCGCCATCGACGCCGTCCGTCAGGTCGAAGACGGACAAGCAGAGCGCCGAAAGTATGCGATCACAAAACCTTTGTGAGAGAATTTTCCGGCCTTTCAACACTTTGTGAATGTGAGGCTGTGAAATGCCGACGCATCTGGCGAGTCCCCGCTCCGTGAGCTCGCCGTTGTTCACTCGCCGGCGCAATTCTTCGACAAGACGGTGCTGCAAGTCCCCAAAATTCATCGAGACGATTCCCCTGAGGCATAGGCCGACAGTCCATCCCTGATTCACGGTACCACGCCATATCGAAGCTGGTAAAAATTTCTGGGTTCACCGGCGGAGGCTAAGGCATTAACTGTCAATGGAATAATCCATGCGGTAAGCCCTGTATGGATTATCTCGCCGCCACATAGGCTCTGTTAACCGTTGACAGTTTCGGCCGGTCAGGTAATCTTTACTTACAACGTTCTTGCGTGAGGGGCGCGAAGAAACGAAAAAGACCCGATAAGAAACAAAGGAAAAAACTGACTATTTATGAACTGGACCAGAACGGAGACCCTTGCACTCGCCGCCCAGAAATGCGTGGTTTGCCACGGTGTCGGAATGCGCTCGACCCGCGGGAAAGCCAGCGCGCCCTGCAATTGCGCGCTTCGTGGAATCTTCCGCATTTGCCTGAGCCGCTTTCGCCAGTGCATCGAAGAACGGCATTGCGTGAGGCATGCCTCACTGGAGTACAGCGCTCGGCGTAGCCGCCGGCTGACCTGGGACGGCCGCAAGAATGAAGAGTTTGCGGCGGATTTCTATTTGATCAGCAAACGAACCCTGAGCGAAGACGAATTCCGCATTTTCAAATACCACTTTCTGCTTGGTGCCGACTGGCGGCTTTGCTGCCGCAAACTCAGAATGGAACGCGGCGATTTCTTCCACTCCGTGTATCGGATCGAACAGAAGCTCGGCCGCGCGTATCGCGAGACCGCGCCGTTTGCTCTCTACCCCATTGATGAATATTTCCGAGGCAGTACGGGCGAAGCGAACGCAATTGAGAACATGGCACGGCCCGCGGCTCGGCCGGACTCGCTGAGCAACGTGGTCCCCATCAATCGTGCGGCGTGACGCGCAGCGGACGGGCAGGTGGTGTTCACCTGCCCGTCCGCCTGCAATTCCGCCAATCGCGGTCGCGGAAACCTTTCATTTCAGACGGCAGTCTTCAAAGCAGCAACCCAGCGGGAAAGCAGGAATGGCTGCACTCGCGGAATGGCTGTGTGGTTGCCGGAAAGGATTCCCACCATGGAAATGACGCTCAGGCGGAAGAGTGAACGAGCGAACGTAAGCGAAACCGAGCGCTGGTTGTCCGTGGTCAGTGGTGGTTCGCTTCTCGCGTACGGGCTTGCGCGCCGTGATCGTACCGGCATTGGACTGGCCCTGCTCGGAGGTGAGCTGGTGCGCCGCGGTGTGACCGGCAAAAGTAACCTCTACCGCACGCTCGGCATCAACACGGCGCGCTCGGATCGGCGGGAGAAAGGAACGGGCCGGAATATCGGCGTTCCGTACGAACTCGGTTTTCGCGTCGATCATTCCATACAAATTGCACGTCCTCGGGATGAGGTATACCGCTTCTGGCGCAACCTCGAGAACCTGCCGCGTTTCATGGACCACCTCGACAGCGTCCGTGTGATCGACGACCGGCGTTCGCACTGGGTAGCTTCGGCTCCGGCCGGCATGAAGGCATCGTGGGAGGCCGAGATTATCAACGAGATCGAGAACGAGCTGATTGGCTGGCGATCGATGCCGGGCTCACGCGTTGACATCGGCGGTTCAGTGCGCTTCGAAGACGCTCCCGATGGGGGCACGATCGTAAGAGTTTCGCTTCAGTACAATCCGCCAGCCGGCACGATCGGCCGGGCTGTCGTCAGACTATTTGGAGAAGATCCAGCCGAGCAGATCCGGTCCGATCTCGAGTGCTTCCGGGAGTTGCTCGAGACCGGCTCTATATCGCGGCAGCAAGAAAGCCGCCGCGCACCAGGCTCACTCAGGAAGGGGCACGGTCCCGAGAGGATGTGGGACCGTGACACCGTGGTTCAGTCATCGGAAGAGTCGTTCCCGGCGAGTGATCCGCCTTCGTGGACGCCCGAATCGCTCTGACAAACCTGCGGTGCGTCGGGCGCCGCAACAAAAACCCGAACCCATCCTTGACACGACGAGTCGTCGAGCCTATTTGCTCGGAGTCGGCACGCGCGCGGGTGGTGCCGGCCTGTGATGCCGCACGTGTGAGCCCCGGCCCTCCGGCCGCACTGCGGTGTCCATCGCTCCGCAACGCCGGAGGATGCTCATCGCGCTGTGCGCCCAGTGCGCGTCATCGCAGTGCACCGACATCAGGATTCCGCCCCGGCGAATGCGGCCCACATACCGCTTGGCCTCATACTCGGGGATGCCAAGGCCGACCAGCGCGCCGGTGACACCGCCCACAACGGCGCCGGCCCCGAGGCCGCCAAGCGCGGCCATGACGGGACCGGCGGCTGCGAATGGCTCCAGACCAGGAAGCATGAACGAGCCGGCGCCGATCAGGTATCCGAGCACGCCGCCGGCGATTCCGGCGGCGCTCCCACCGGTTGCCGCACCCTCGGGCGCTTTGGAGTGCTTCTCATGCGCGAAGTCTTTCGTGCCCAGGTTATCCGGCAACATGATTGATATATCGGCCGCTCGGAATCCGGAGCTCTTGAGCCCCTCCACGGCGTCTTTCGCCGTGGCTTCATCCGCGAAAATTCCGTAAGCCGCAGTATTGCGCGAAGCCATAAACTCTCCTCCTATGGGCTGGTGCGCTCGTAGTGCTGCGCCAGGCTGACACGGCGGAGCGGTTTGTCGGCAACCGCGAAGTCGGCCTTCGCCTCGCCGGCGGATGCGATATCCTGCGCACCCGTACGCTCCAGAACGTTGCGCGCACGGCGCGCCCAGTCCGCGTCATCGCAGTGCACCGACATCAGGATTCCGCCGCGGCGGATTCGTCCTTCATACCGCCTCGCCTCATACTCAGGGATTCCGAGGCCGATGAGCGCGCCGGTAAGACCACCCACCGTCGAGCCCAGCCCTATTCCGCCGAGCAGGCTCATCAGCGGCCCGGCGGCGATGAACGGCCCTGATCCGGGGATCGCGAGAGCGCCGATACCCGCGAGCCATCCCAGTGTCCCGCCAATGACGGCTCCCGAAGCCCCGCCTGCGACCGCTCCTTCAGGAGCTTTCGTACTTTTCTCGTGGCCGAAGTCCTTCGAGCCCTGATTGTCAGGAAACAACACCGAGATGTCCGTGTTCCGGAACCCCGCGTCCTTGAGGCTGTCGACTGCGTCCTCAGCCGTCAATTGGTCCGGGTAAATTCCAAATACTGCAATATTCTTGTTCGCTGTCATGTAAGTCTCCGCTCCCCTGCTCTTCAGCTGGCCATGCCTGCCCATTCATTCGTTCGCAACGCTCATTCCATTTGCTTCCGATGCTTAATCACGAACTTACTGGAACTGCAGTATGTGAACCCAGGCAAAATTTACAACCGATGATGAGCCACAATAACTCTGGAACAAAACGCCCGGCTGCTCTCACGAGCCAGCCGGGCCGAAGTTCTCCGGAGCGCGTGTCAGGCGCGGCGTGCAACGCCCATCACGAGCGTCACGAGGAAAATCACAAGGAACAGGAAGAACAGAATTTTCGCAATGCCTGCTGCACCTGCGGCGACGCCGCCGAATCCGAACACGGCCGCGACGATCGCGATCAGGAAGAAGATCAATGCATAGTGAAGCATTCTTCTCGAGGCCTCCT
>DASSSG010000679.1:0-8626 GCA_035708545.1 Bryobacteraceae bacterium
AGCCAGCAAGCAAGAGCTGATCGATCGCATCCATCAGTACTTCGAGGAGGTCAATTCGGACCCGGTCGTGTTCCGATGGAAGTACAAGATGGACGAGACGTATATTGTATAGATACTAAGAGAACGCTCATCTAGCTGATGATCCCAGATCAGCTCGGCAGTCGCAATGATTGATGCGCAACGAGCTGCCAGCGCCCGCTGTGCAGGATCCACACGTGAATGAAGCGGAGGTGCGCCGGATTCACGCTTCCGCCCTTCTGGCTGGTTTCGACGCGCGCCGTCGCGGTGAGGACGGCGGTCGTCCCGTACAGGCGGACGTCCATGGACTCGTGGTCCAGCTTGTGGTATTTTCGCGCGCCGGTCTTGAGATTGCTGATATAGACGGCTTTAGTATCCGTCTCTCCATTGGAGTGCGTGTAGGTCAGGTCGTCGGCGAGCACCTGCTTCAGCGCCGCTTCATCTCCGGCGACCGTCGCCGTCGCCCAGGTTTTTTCCGCAGCTTTGACAGCATCCGCGGACCGGTCGGCGGCCATCATTACCCCGGCCGCAAGGAACAGAATGGTGATCCATCGCATCAGAGAGAGTGTAGCAGCCGGCGGTATCCCGGGCGTCGGCCGAGGCCGGCGTGCTGCATTGTTCACACGATGCGCACTGCAGCTCAGCCGTGCCAGACATCGTCGAATCCTCAGCGGCTCGAGTTACTCTGAGCGCGTACTGTGCGAGCCCGGACGGGCGGTTCGACAGCTTCGTTTGCGGCCCTTTGGGCTACAGGGATGGTATGCAACGTGAATCCGAACGCTGACGCGATTCGCGCAGCCGCGAGCGCGCTACCACGTGAGACCTTCGCGTGATTCGCCACCCCTGCCCAAAACAGGACTGCGACCGCACAGATGAGCCCTACGCCTTTCATACTGTCGCAATTGTACGGTGTAAGCGCACCGAAGCCGATTCCCCCAAGTGCCCTGGACGGTACTGGAACTGCACGACCGAAGCCACAGAAACAGGCTGAACGGAACAGGGATTGTCGAACCCGGCAGGATACCGATGCGCCGCCGAGAGCTACAGGCTCATCGGACCCGAGCCGGTCGCTCCAACTATTCGCGAGCTTTCGGGACGACCGCGGCGATGGCCCAGGCAGGCGCAGCTCGCCGGTCCCGATCACCACCTAGGACTTTATATTGTTCGACATTTGAATCGTGATACTCCCACCACCTAAAGCGGTGCTCGCATCACTGTCCTCGGCCGAACCCATCTGATTGTCGTAAACAATGTTACCGGTCGCGAAATCCCAGATCTTGATGCGGAACCTATCAACACCGCCGCCTCCGTTCGCTTGCCCATCGATCCCCGTTAACAGAAACCCATATTTGCCGGCATTGTTTATCGTTCCAGTACCCTTGAACTGGGCACGTGCACCAGCAATAACCAGCCATTCATAGCTCTCACTATGGAAATTCAGGTTGCCGGTCTTGAAATTGAACTCAGTCTGCCCAACCGGAGGTGCTGTCGCGCCCTTCTGGTATTTTGCAACAAAGCCGAAGTTCGCTTTCCCAACGACTGTATTATCAGGCACCGTCTGCCCTGCTGGTATATAAGCGCCGGCCGGTGAGTCGATCCACCCACCTCCGGTGACGAATCCGGCGCTCGGATCGAACACGACCAGGTACGCAGGCGTATACGTCGCCGCGCCGGTGTCGTCATCCGTGATGGTAGCTGCGATTGAATACACGCCGGCTTTCGTGAATGTGTGCGTAAGTGAAGCGGTACAGGAGCCCGGCCTCGAAGCAGTGGGTTCTGTTACGCTCGCAGGAGCGTCTGGGGAGCCGTCATCCCAGGCCACTCGGCACGTGTGTGTATCCTTCGTGCCGACATCGGTAAACGGAACATTGACGCCAATGCTTACGGCGACTCCTCCGGTCACCAATGCCTGAGGAGTCGTCGAGATTCCCGTAATCGACGCGGTCGGGCTGATCACCGGAGCTACGTTGGTGACGGTGATTTCGAGCGGGCCAACCCCAACAGAGGCAACTCCATCATTCACCGCCACCATGATGCTGTATTTGTCGGATGGAGTCGCAGTTGGGTCATCGTCGAGATACTTGTGGCTCACCGAGTAGGTTCGCTGTCCGACTGGCAGTAACACGACTGAAGCAGGCGAGCCGTCACCCCAGTTGATGGTCACTGTATGTACGTCGGCGGTGCCTGGATCAGTGAATGCTCCCGCTACCGTTACCGTTTGATCCTCATTGATGCTCACGCTGCTGGCCGTGGCGGTAAGTGCCGACGGCGCGACGTTCGTCACATCGACGTTCCGCGTATACGGTGTGAATCCGCCGTCCTTGTCTCGAATCATTGCCTTGACAGTGACGCCGGGATCATTCACGGCGGTGCAGGACGCCGTTGTGAGACTCCCGAACGCTCCGTAACCGCTGCCGCAATCGAAGGCGTATGTGAAGCCAGCAGCAGTGTCGGCGGACGATGGATCGCTCGGGCCGGTCAGACTGATGTTGAACGCTGTTCCTTCGGGCAGAGGCCCGGTTGGGACATTGAACGTCGCCGTTGGCGCCACGTTGTTCACGGTCACGTCGGTCGTGTACTCGCCATAGCCGCCGTCCTTGTCGATGATGCGCGCTCTGACGGTATAGCTGCCGTTGTCGTCGTACGTGCAGGTGGTCGTAGCGCTCGTGCCGCTGTTCGCGTACGTCGCTCCCGCAAGCGAGCCATTGCTGCAGTTGTAGGCGTAGTGGAATCCGGCGGAGGTATCGGCAGCCGAGGGGTCAAGCTGACTGCTGAAGCTGATCGCTGCCGGGCTGCCCTCTGACACCGGTCCGTTGTTTCCGAGCGTTGCTGTTGGCGCTACGTTGTTCACTGTCACCTGGAACGTCGACTGCACTGTCCCGCCGTCGTCGTCAGTGATCGTGACGGTCACCCTTCGTGTATTCGGCCCGTCCGTATAAGTGTGCGCAGACAAGAGGGCGCCCAGACTGGGGCTCAACGAGGTGTCGGGTGTGCCGTCGTCCCACTGGACCGTCACCGTCCAGGTGTCCGCGCTGCCCGGGTCCGTGAAGGTGCCCAGGCTGAACGTCTTGTTCGTGCCTTCGTTCACGCTATCGTTTGCCGGCGGAGCCGTGAACGAGGGCGCCACATTGTTGACGATCACCCCAGTCGTGTACTCGCTATAGCCGCCATCTTTGTCAATGATGCGTGCGCGCACCGTGTAAGTGCCGTTGTCGTTGTATGTGCACGTCGTTGTTGGGCTCGTGCCGCTGCCCGCATAGCTCGCCGCGGCAAGCGAGCCATTGGTACAGCTATAGGCGTAGTGGAATCCCGCAGCGGTGTCGGCCGTCGAGGGATCAGCCTGATTGCTGAAGCTGATCGTTGCCGGGCTCCCTTCGTTTACAGGCCCGTTGTTCGAAAGCGTCGCCACAGGCGGCAGATTGTTCACCGTCACCGACGCTGTGTACTCAGTCTCGCCATTGTCTTTGTCCCTGATTTTGCCTCTGACCGTCCGCGTGCCACTATCGTTCGTTGTGCAGCTCTGCGTATTCGCGCCTGAGAACGGGCCATATCCAGTGCCACAGTCGAATGCGTAAGTAAACCCGGCTGCAGTGTCAACGCTCGATGGATCAAAGGCGCCGGTCAACGAGAGTGTGAACGAACTGCCCTCATCGATTGACGATGGTGAATTGAACGTTGCCGTGGGCAGTACGTTGCTGACCGTGACCTGGAAGGTCGAGCTGACCAATGCGCCGTCATCATCAGTGATCGTTACCGTCACTGTGTATGTATTCGGCCTGTCGGCATACGTGTGCGCAGAGGAAATAGCCCCCAAGGTTGCGGTAAGAGATAAGTTAGGTGTACCGTCGCCCCAGTTGACATTCACGGTCCAGGTGTCGGCGCTGCCCGGATCGGTGAAGGTGCCCAGACCGAAGGTCTTGTTCGTGCCCTCGTTCACGCTGTCGTTTGCCGGTGCAGTGCTGAACGACGGTGCCACGTTGTTCACCGTCACCACGGTTGTGTATTCGCTGAAGCCGCCGTCCTTGTCGATAATGCGCGCGCGTACGGTGTAGCTGCCGTTGTCGTTATACGTGCAGGTCGTCGTCGCGCTCGTGCCGCTGCCCGCGTAGGTCGCTCCTGAAAGGGAGCCATTGTTGCAGGCATAGGCGTAATGGAATCCCGCGGTGGTGTCGGCGGTCGAGGGGTCGGCTTGATTCGTGAAGCTGATCGTTGCCGGGCTTCCTTCATCGACCGACCCGCTGTTCGCGAGCGTTGCCGTGGGCGGCGCATTGCTGACGGCCACGGACGCCGTGTACTCGGTCTCGCCACCGTCTTTGTCCCTGATCTTGCCTTTAACAGTGCGTGATCCGTTGTCCGTTGTTGCGCAACTCCGGGTATTCGCAGCGAAAAACGCGTTATAGCCCGCGCCGTCGCCGCAGTCGAATGCGTAAGTAAAGCCGGCTGCACTATCTGCGGGGGCTGGATCGGACGGACCTGTGAGTGACAGGTTTATCGCTGTGCCCTCGTCCACGGAAGCCGGAGCGTTGAACGTAGCGGTGGGCGCGACGTTTGTTATGTTCACGGTCGCATTCGATGTCGCACACGCGCTCTTGTTGTCGCAGACCCTGAGTACGACCGTCTGGCTGGCCGGGCCGTCGCGGCCCGCAGCGGAGAACGTGACGTTCTGTCCGGCTGTTTCGAACGTGCCATCATTGTTCAGGTCCCAGGAATACGTCAGCGGATCACCATCCGGATCGCTGCCGGTTCCGTTCAGCGATACTGTTCCGCCCTCTGAAACCGAGTAGGGACCGCCGGCGTTCGCGGTCGGCGGGGACGACACCGTGAACTTTTCTGTGTCGGCGATACTGTTATTTGCTTTTTTTATGATTTTTACCGTCCACTCTCCGGCTGTGGCGGGAGAATAAGCGTCCTTCAAATTGCCTTGAGTGCTGTCCGGCGAGGTCCGAATCAGAGTGGACGTTGGGTCGTACCAGCGAAGAAAGTATGTGTCTCCGCCAAGACCCGAGGCTTGAGCGCAAACGGTTTCGCCGATCACAAACGAAGTGCGCTCGTTACCGTTCGTGCACGCGTTTACATAGAACGCAAGTTTCGGACTGGCATCCGTGAAACTTATGGTCCGTAGAATCTGCGCCGTTTCCAACGTCCCGCCGACATAAGCGGTCAGCGTAAACGTCTCCCCAAGATCGCCTTCAACAACGTTGTACGTCGTCGTAAATCCGCCGTTCGCATCCGCAGTAACTGTCCAGTCCTTCGGCGGCAGACTCGCGTGATTCGGATCGCGATCCAGATGCAAAGAGACCGTCGAGTTCACCGGCCAGCCGGAACCCGTAATCGTCGCCGTCTCGCCGGGCGAGTAGTCGGGCTTGTCGGTGCTGATCACCGGAAACAGCGAAGGCTCCATCGCCTGCGCGTGCACCACTGTCTCGGAAAGAGCTGCACGAATCAGCGCTGCCACGCTCACGGGAGCATCGCCAGCCTGCGCCGGCCTAAGAGCGGCGACCAGCGGCTTGTACTTGTTCCACCAGGGGATGTACAGCTCCGCCCCGCCCATCAGGTTTCCGTTGCCCTTTCCGCCCACAACCAGCACCGCGTTATTCTCGGGCAGCCGCAGAGCCATGTGTCCACTGCGGGGCGCGCCCATCGACGCCGCAGCGACCAGCGCACCAGTCTTCGGGTCAAAAGTCTCCGCGTTCGCAAACTCACGCCGGCCGTCGCCGCCGCCTGCCAGATACACCGCGCCGTTCAGCAGGACGGTCGCGCTCAGACCTGCGCGCGGCGCCGACAGACGGCCCACGACGGTCGATGAGAAGGTCGCGCCATCAATCACCTCGATCGTGTCGAGCGCGTTGGCGCCATCACTGCCGCCGGCAATCAAAATCTTGCCATTGCCCACAACGGCGGCTCCGTGTTGCGTGCGCTTCGTCGTCAGCGCCTGCGGGATCGTCTGAAACGTTCTCAACGAGGGATCAAAGATCTCGAGCGTGGCGGTCACCACACCCGGCGCTTCCCCACCGGCGATCAGGACCTTGCCATTTGCCAGCAGTGAAGCGGTCGCATTCGCGCGCGGCATCGTCATGATGCCGGCCGCACTCCACGTCCTGCTCGCCGGATCGAAGATCTCGGCTGTGTTCAGCGCGCCTCCGCCCGTGGCCATCCCACCTGCTACGAGCACTCGGCCATCTGCCATGGTGGCGCAGGAGTGACCGGAACGCGCCGTTGACATCGGCGGGGCATCCACCGCACCATTGCGGACGCTGAACAACTCCACCGTCGCGAGGATGTTCCTGCCGGATTCACCGCCAGTAATCAGAATGCGACCGTCCTTGAGCATCGCTGCGCAGGCCGCGCTGCGTGCGCTCATCAGACGTCCCTGGCCGGCCGCGGCAGGCATACCAGAGTCGGCGCCCGACAGCAGCAGTCCGATCGGAACAGCCGCGCTCACCACGACGAACCAGAGATTAAGACGTTTCAACATTTGGCTTTTCCAATCCCCATCGAGCGCGCGCGCAGGAGCACGCACCTGCCCCCGGATGTTCGGGCACTTGCATTATTGGGGGAGATAGGCTACCGGCGGAAGATGGCACACGGCCAGGAAGCGGGGTATCTTTGGGACAGTCGACGTGCTACCCGTACTGGTTTTTCTTTACTACATGAGATCGCGGTAGGATTCCAGCACGACCCGCACGAGCTGAGCGCGTGTCTGCGTACCCGTGCGCGCAAACAGCTTCCGCAGCGCGCCCTTTACCGCCGGCTCGGATGTCCCGAGCTCTTTCGCAATCTGCTTGTTCGTCCGGCCGGAGACTACCTGCCTGAGAATCTGCCGCTGCCGCTCATTGAAGCTCTCCTCATCCCGGCTGGCGGGCTCGAGCAACTGGGGCAGATAGCGGTTCTCGACCAGCGTGACACCCGACGCGACGGCACGAACAGCATCAATCACGGCGCTGAGCGGCTTCTCTTTCGGAATGATGCCCGCCGCCCCGCCGCGGAGGAGCGAGCGGGCGACGGCATCGGACAATCCCGCCGTGAGAACGAGGATTCGCCCCGCGAAGCCGGCCACGCGCGCGGCGGCCGCGAATTCGGTGCCGCGGCAGCTGCCGAGGTCGTAATCGAGGATCACCACATCGATGGGATCGCGGTCGAGCACCGCCAGCGCTTCTTCGACGGTCCCACAGTCCGCCGTGACCGTCATGTCAGGTTCGGCTGCGAGCGCGCGAGCCACGCTCTCGCGAAGAACCGCATGATCGTCGACGATGAGCAGCCGGATCAATCAGCTCGTGACCACTTCGGGGACAGCCTGCAGCTCTATACGGAAACAGGCGCCCGACTGCGATGGCTCCCAGCTCAACTCACCCCCCGCCGATCGCAGGAGCGTGCGCGATATATAGAGCCCAAGGCCGGTGTTCTCCGCGGCTTTATGAAAAGGCTGGAAAAGCGCGCCCGGTTCCGCAACCCCGGGTCCTGTATCGCGCACGCGAATCACGGCACCCACGGCTGAGCGCGATGCCTGCACGATGACGCGGCGATCGGCGGCCCCGCTGAGCGCACGCCGGCTGTTGTTGGCCAGATTCAGCAGCACCTGCAGCACCATCATCTGATCTCCTGAAACCACCGGCAGATGTTCTTCCACCTCCCAGACGAGAGTAATGCCCGCCTCAGCGAGCACCGGATCGAGCAGCACGCGCGCCTCATCCAGCGCCGTATTCAGGTCAGTCACAGGCTGGGATCGCGGCGCCGCGAACCGCAGGCCCGAGCTGCCGAGGTGCCGCAGCGCATCGAGAACGCCGCCGAGAGCCTGGAAGTCCCGGTCTCCGGCGAGCTCGGCCCGGCGTGTGAGCGAGCCGTACAAAGAGCCCGCTGCAGCCGACAGATTTCGTACCTCATGCGTGAGACCGGCGAGCACGACGCGGGAAGTATTCATGAGCGAGTTCAGGTTTGCCGATTGGCGGTCGCGCACTTCCTCGGAGGCGTCCCACACTACGAGGGCCAACCTCGGACCCGACTCGCTCGCGTATACCGAAAACCAGGCATGCGCGAGGAATACTTCCCCGTCATCACGGGCCCCCCGGCACTCGATCTCCGTGCGCAGGCCAACGGAGGAGTGTGCGCGCGACAGCGGCCCGCCGAGGGCCGGAAGATACTTGCGAATGTCCTCGCCCTGCAGCCTGCCGCCGTCCGCCGACCTCGTCCGCGGACTGGTTCGCGAGCACTATGCGCCCATCCGCGCCGGCTACGAGCGCCGCCAGCGGGCTCGTGTCGATCAGAGTGCGAAGCTGTTCGCTGGCGTGCAGCCGGAAGGCCTCGTGCCGATCGCGCTCCCGCATACTGTCGATGATGAGTTGCCGGTTTCGCGTCATCTCGGCCACGAGCAGGCCGCAGGCCGCGAACACGCCGGCCACGACGGCCATGCGGATCGGATAGTCGGCTTCAAAACGGAAGGGGCTGAAAAGTTCGCGTAACAGGCTGCAGAAGATTGCGAGCAACAACCTTTGAATTACCCACAACTTCAGCCGGCTACTATTCGCTTTACGGTGTAGAATGAAGCTGCAAAGTGCCGAAACAAAGATGGGTTGAATTGTTTCAAGAGGCTCTGCAGCGTCCCGGCACTCCT
>DASSSG010000680.1:0-6610 GCA_035708545.1 Bryobacteraceae bacterium
ATCATCGTCTTCAAAGACGACCACGAAAGCGGCCGCAAAAAGAAGATCCCGTCAATGAATGACAAGTGCGCCGGAGGCACCGGCGCCGTCATCGACAAGATCAACGCCAAGCTCAAGATCGCTGTAGAAGACCTCCCCAACCTTACCTACAACGGCATCAAGCTCCACAAAGTAGCCGGTAAGTGCGGCGTCTTCGCCGAAACCGACATCAACGGCCTGCAAAAAGAAGGCACGCCGCCCGACGAGCTGATGGCCTCCCTCTTCGAAGCCATCATCCTCCAGAACCTCAGCGTGCTGACCCGCGGCCATACCCTGCGCCCCCACGTCCTCCTGCTCGGCGGTCCCAACTGCTTCATCCGGGGCATGCGGGAAGCCTGGATCGCCAACATCCCGCGGATGTGGAAGGAGCGCAAGGTCGAGATCCCCGAAGGCAAAACGCCGGACGAGCTCATCAAGGTCCCCCAAAACGCGCAGTATTTCGCCGCCCTCGGCGCCATCCAGTTCGGCAACGACGAGGACGATGAAGTCGGCCGCTACAAGGGCTGGGCGAAGCTCAAATACTACATCGACTTCGGTCGCGCCGAAGAGAAAGCAGCCGCGGGCGGCCAGGGCCTCGTCACCTCGCTCGACGAGTTCTCCACCTTCAGGGCCAAATACGGAAATCGCAGGAAGTTCGTGCCCGCTCCCTTCCGCCGCGGCCAGACTGTCGCCGGCTTTGTTGGCGTCGATGGCGGCTCGACCTCCACCAAAGCCGCTCTCGTCGATGAGAACGGCGACATCCTGTGCAAGGCTTATCAGCTCTCGAACGGCAATCCCATCGAGGATACGAAGCAGATGTTCGAAAAGCTGCGCGCCCAGGTCGAAGATCAGGGCGCGAAACTCGAAGTCCTGGGCGTTGGCACTACCGGCTACGCGAAAGACATCCTCAGGGATGTTCTGCATGCTGACGTGGCGCTCGTGGAGACCGTGGCGCACACCGAATCCGCGATCCGGTTTTACGATGACCCTCACGTGATCGTTGACGTCGGCGGCCAGGACATCAAGCTCATCGTTCTCAAGAACGGCCGCGTCAAAGACTTCAAGCTGAACACCCAGTGTTCCGCCGGCAACGGCTACTTCCTCCAGTCCACCGCCGAGTTGTTCGGCGTCCCGGTCGAGAAGTTCGCCGAGCAGGCCTTCAGCGCCCAGGCGATGCCTGTGTTCGGCTACGGCTGCGCGGTCTTCATGCAGTCGGACATCGTCAACTTCCAGCGGCAGGGCTGGCGAGCCGAAGAGATCCTCGCCGGCCTCGCCGCCGTCCTCCCCAAGAACGTTTTCCTGTATGTCGCGAGTATCCCGAATCTCGCGAACCTGGGCCATCGCTTCGTCCTGCAGGGCGGCACCCAGAACAACCTGGCCGTAGTCAAGGCTGAAGTCGACTTCATTAACGCGAGCTTCCGCCAGGCTGGCGTGAAGCCCGAAATCATCGTGCACGAGCACTGCGGCGAATCGGGCGCGATCGGAGCGGGTGTCGAGGCGCTCCGCCTCTGGAACAACGGGCGCCGCACCAGCTTCATCGGCCTCGACGCCGTGCGCGCAATCAAATACCGAACCACCCGCAACGAGTCCACACGCTGCTACTTCTGCAAGAACAACTGCCTGAGAACGTTCATCGACGTCGACACGAGCGGCGCAGCCCCCGATCCCGCATTCCCCGTCTACAACGTCGATGGCGGCGCGCCCGCCGCAATGGGTGGGTCCTGCTCGACCGGCGGCTGCGGCGATCATCACGACGATCCGCTCAAGGCCGCAAGGCAGCCGCTGACCCTGATCCAGATGTCGGTCGGGTCAACGGAATTCGCGAAGATGCCTGAGGCGAAGTTCCAGGACAGGAAGACGAAGGTTCCGCTTCGTGTGGGCGAGCAGCGCCTGATCATCGCGACCTGCGAGAAGGGCACCGTCGAAGACATGGAAGACATGAAGGAGATCAAGGGCGGTCTCGATGCCGTGAAGGCGCAGAATCCGAACTTCGTCGAATATGCCGCCCGCGAAGTCTTCCGCTTCCGCAACACCGAAAACGTCTCCGACCCGCTGCCCGTAATTGGCAAGTGGTTCGACCGCCACAGGGAAGAGAAGCAGAAGCGTGTCGAGCTGATGAACAACCGGAAGAACTTCCGGGTCGGCATCCCGCGCGTGTTCTACTTCTACTCCCACGCCACGATCTTCAACGCCTACTTCCAGGCTCTCGGCATCCCCTCCGAGAACATCGTGTATTCCGATTACACGAACAACGAGCTCTACCGGGCGGGTGCCACGCGCGGCGCGATCGATCCCTGCTTCCCGGCGAAGGTCGGGCTGGCCCACGTCCACAATCTGTTGTTCGTCAAGTCGCTCAAGAAGAAGCTCGACGTGATCTTCTACCCGATGTTCGACGTCCTGCCGACGAAGCTCGTGCACTTGCAGGCCTCGAATGCCTGCCCGACAGTTACTGCCAGCCCTGAGACGGTCAAGGCGGCGTTCACGAAGGAATCCGACGTCTTCGCCGAGAACGGCATAAAGTTCCTCTGCCCGATCATCAACATGCACGACAGGAAGCTGTTCGCGCAGCAGATGTTTGCAGCGTTGAAGAACTGCCTCGGCCTCGGTCCCGAGGAGAACGACCGCGCGATCGAAGTAGCCTTCAAGCAGCAGGAGCAATACGAAAAAGAGCTGCAGAAGAAAAGCCGCGAGACTCTCGACCAGTTAGAGCGCGAAGATCGCATCGGTATCGTCTTGCTCGCGCGCGTCTACCACCACGACCCCGGTCTCAACCACGAAATCCTCGAGGAGTTCCAGAAGCTCGGCTATCCCATCTTCAGTCAGTCCACTCTCCCGCACGATGAGGATCTCCTCGACCGGCTCTTCGGCGAAGAAATCCGCCGCGGCGAGATCCGCAGCGCGCTCGAGATTCAGGACGTCTGGAAGAACAGCTACTCCGTATCGACCAACCACAAGGTGTGGGCCGCCAAGTTCACAGCCCGCCACCCGAACCTGGTCGCACTCGAGATGAGCAGCTTCAAGTGCGGCCACGACGCCCCGATCTATGGCGTAATCGAGGGCATCATCGAGCGCAGCGGCACGCCCTACTTCTGTTTCAAGGATCTGGACGAGAACAAACCCGCGGGCTCGATCAAGATCCGCGTCGAGACCATCGACTACTTCCTCCGCCGCTACCGGGAGGACATCATCAAGCGCCGCATGAAGGAGCAGGAAATCGAGGCCGAGCTGGCCGAACTCGAGCGCAAGCTTCTCGCGCAGGCTAATGCCGCGATCCCCGCTGAACACGAAGAACTCGAGGCAGAAGAAGCGTTGGCATAAAACGCGACATCGGCCGCGTGACGGTCGTCATCCTGGATAGAACAGGCGGTACGAACCCAAAGTCGCATTGCACGACTGAGGCGCCTATCTGACAAACTCCCGCAACCTCGGCGACTGCACCTCCCGTTCCCACTTCGCCAGCCGAACTTCCATGTCCCGCACGATGCCCGCCTGCGCCGCCAGCAAATCCTTCTTCTCCCCCGAGTCAACCGCCAAGTCGTGCAGCGCCCTGGCCCCGCCATCATTGACATACTTCCAGTTCCCGTGGCGCACCGCCTTGCGCACCTCCTGCCCGCGCTTGTAGCGCCAGAACACCGTCCGCGCCATCGGCGCACGTTGCCCCGTGATGAACGGCAGCAGATCGATCCCGTCGAACCTGCCCGTCACCGATCCGGCAGCGCGGAGCAGAGTCGGCGCCAAATCCATCGTCATCGCCACCTGCTCGATGTTTCGGCCAGGCCGAATCACAGCCGGCCACCATATGTGCAGCGGCGTTCGGATGCCGCCTTCCCATACCGAGCTCTTCCGGCCCCTGAAGGGCTCGTTCCGTCCATTCACGTCCGCCCCGTTGTCGGACAGGAACACCACGATCGTGTTCGTCGCCGCACCGCTCTCATCGACTTGCCGCAGAATATCGCCGATCCGCGCATCCATATGCTCCACCATGCGCGCGTATGCGGGGCGATATCGCTGCCGGTGAGGAGCCGTACCGGTCCCAGGCTCGAAATCCTCCTTAGCCTGGATCGGACTATGCGGCGCAGTGAAGGGCAGGTAAAGAAACCAGGGCCGCGACCCCCGCTGTTTCAGCCAGCCCAGCGCCGCATCGGCGATCACATCCGTCATGTACCCGGCGCGCCGCACCCTCTCGCCGTTCTCGAACATCTGCACATGCCCGGCGCCTTCGCCCTGTTCCTCGTGCGTGTAGTAGTCCGCGTTGCCGCCCAGAATTCCAAACGAGTAGTCGAATCCGTGTTCTTTCGGCCAGTGCTTCTCCGCGTAACCGAGATGCCACTTCCCGGTCAGCGCCGTATCGTACCCGAGAGACTTCAAACGCCTTGGCAGCGTGTCCTCGGAGGTGGGCAGGCCGAGTTCGCCGCGCTGCTGGAGCCATTCCGCTTCGTCGTAGCGCCCGATGTTGTTTACACCGATCGCGCACTCGAGCCCGCCAACGCGCTGGTGATAACGGCCCGTCAGCAGAGCGCAACGGGTCGGCGTGCATTCCGGAGCATTTGCGTAGGATTGCGTACACCGCACACCCGCGCGCGCGATGCCGTCGATACTCGGCGTGCGGATGTCCGGTGCGCCGTTGATCTCCAGATCGCCCCAGCCGAGATCGTCCGCCACAATCACGATTATGTTGGGCGGACGCTTCGCGACCGCGAGCGCCGGCGCAGCCAGGGCCGAAAGAAACGTTCGTCGCTTCACACGGAAAGCATAACCGGCCCCAATCGACAGGGCGCGAATCCGTCTGCCCGGCGTCCGTCGTATACCGTCATGTGAGCGAGCGAGCATTCCACGGACCGCAGGCAGTAGCCCCTTCCACGCTGGGGAGCTCGCGGCTGCGATGGTCCCTCGCCATCTTCGGCGCATTCGTCCTGCTTGCCGCCTGGATCATCGCCGATCTCTCGAGCAAGACACGTCACGACCTCCGGGATTTCGACCCCGCCAAGGTCGCCCGGCTGGAAACGTCGATGTGGCGCTCGTATTACGACCACGAACGCCTGCGTCTGTTCAGCGAACTCGGTGAGCTGCTTCGCCGGCAGTATCACCTGCCTCTCTGGAGTTCCTGGAAGGGCGCATTCCACGCGGCCCGCGCGGCGGTCATCTTCCAGAAGGGCCGAGGCCGTGAGGATTACCTCCGAGCGCTTCCCGACCTCGAGAAATTCTACGGCCTGATTCACCGCCACAGCCAGACCAGCTTCGACGTGCGAGCAGTCGCCGCCCTCGAGCTCGAGTGGTGGATCGTTCACCGCGAGCGGGCGAGGCACAGTCGCCGCCGTCTCGAGACCGCGTTGGCCGAGTTGCAGTCCCGGATCTACGGACTGCCGCCGAGCCGCTTTGACGAGCACGCCCGTGCTCGAGCCGAGGCGATGTTGCTCAGGGACGCGCGTGCCGAATCGGGTGGCGTGTCGGAAAACGACTGGCAGCAAATCGGTGCGCTGCTCAATCGCTCATGGCTGTCGCTGCACCACGCCGTCTCGGCGGGTTAGTCTGCCGCGCGTCAGCAAGTTGGGAGATGAAAGTCGCCCACGAACCGGCATCGCTGCGCCTGCACCTCGCGTTTCCGAGCCGCGACTGTCGGGGAGCGGTCACGACACTTCAGAGACAGCAGCCGCGCGTCAGCAAGCGCTATCCCGGACACCGAACCTGGGCCGTCGCGGCTTATCAGCTTCGGCGTCGTCTCCGATAGCTCAGGCCGGCTGCGCTACCTTCTCTTTCGCTTGCGCCCGTTTGCCCTCTCTGTACTGGCGCTCCATCTCGGCGTATTTGCGCGTAAGATGCGGAACGATACCTAACATTCGCTCGATAAGCATCAGTTGGGCGCGATGGTGCATCTCGTGCTCCTTTGCGCTCATAAGTGCTTCGAGCCGCGTTTTCTTTTCCCCGCCGCTCGCTTCAGTTATCTCCTGCGCCAGCGTCTCATCGGAAAGACTTTCGAGGAAAGCTGCAAATTTCTCGCCTTCGGTTCGCAGCAGCTCGATGATCTCGGCCTTCGAGCGGCTCTTCTTTTCCTGTGCTTCCAACTGCTGGAAAATGCCCTCGAAGTCGTAGTTGTCCATATTCGTCAGTTTCTTCGTACCGTGGATGTCCACCCAAAGGGGCGTCACTGTGGCAACGTGTACCAGCATTTGCGCCACTGAGCGGCATGCTTCCGCCGGGAGAAATCCATACTGCGATTCCGGAATGTCCTCCGCCACTTGAATCGTATTCTTGCGAACAGTGCGGAAACTGTTCGCGAGCTGCCTCGCTCCGTAAATGTTCATGTTGCCAGCCTACGCCAAACCGACCGCGATTCGGAGTGAAATTTTGTGTGAACGCGTTGCTATGGCGGCTACTCCGGCCGTTGTACTTCCTGGCAGGGACGGCCGATTCCCGCGTGATCACGGGCGAGTATGGCCGCCTATACCCTCAGCATCAGCCGCGGAGCCGCACCCCGTCCTCACACGGGCGTCCGCCCCGAATTCCGCATGTATTACAATTGCTGCAGATGCGTACTACGTTAACGGTGCGTCTCCCTCCTGATCTCGCATCCTGGCTCCGGGCGACGGCTCGC
>DASSSG010000681.1:0-6796 GCA_035708545.1 Bryobacteraceae bacterium
TTCTCGCGGTGTTTATAGCGGGCCTGATGGTGGGCCGTACGCCGGAGTATCTGGGCAAGAAGATCGAACAGAGGGAAGTCAGGATGGCCATGCTCGCTGTGATCGCAACGGCTTTCAGCGTCCTCGTGTTTACCGGCTTCAGCTCGGTCGTCGAGTTTCCCGTAAAGGGTTACTGGAATCCGCCCGGAGCGGCGAACGCCAATATCAACAACAGCGGCCCGCACGGGTTCTCCGAAATCCTCTACGCGTACGCCAGCGGCACGGGCAACAATGGAAGCGCCTTCGGTGGGATAACCGCCAATACGCCCTGGTACAACCTGACGATCGGGCTCGCCATGTGGATCGGCCGCTTCCTGTTCCTGATCCCGCTTCTCGCTGCCGCCGGTAGTCTGGCGGCCAAGAAGAAGATCCCATTTACTACCGGCACTTTTCCGACGCACGGACCTATGTTTGTCGGATTGCTGGTGGGAACGGTACTCATTGTGGGGGCTCTGACTTACTTCCCGGCGCTTTCGCTGGGACCGATCGTGGAGCACTACCTGATGCACAGCGGCAGGGTCTTCTAATCTGGTGTCCCGCATTATTGACAACCACTCCGTTACGGTCGCGGCTCAGAGACGACCCTCCCGCGCCGCGCGCGTCAGCGAGCCGTATCCGGGACGCCACACCAGCCATTTTCGACAGGAGACACGACATGTCTACGCTTATCGCACCACCGGAAGTTAAAACAACGCCCGTCGCGCATACCGATTCTACGTCGCTCCTGCCAGGGAAGCTGGTGCGAGCCCGTCCGCTGTTCGACCCGGAGATCGTGGGCCGTGCGACGCGGGCCTCCTTCGCGAAGCTGAATCCGATCACTCTGATGAAGAACCCGGTGATGTTCGTCGTCGAGGTCGGGGCGGCACTCACAACCATTTTCCTGATCCGCGACCTGTTCACCGGCGGCGCCTACATCGGATTTCAGCTGCAGATCACGCTGTGGCTGTGGTTCACGGTGTTTTTTGCCAACTTCGCCGAAGCGATGGCGGAGGCCCGCGGCAAAGCGCAGGCCGACACGCTGCGCAAGTCGAGGACCGATACCATGGCGAAGCGGCTGTCGGGTGGACGCATCGAGCGGCTCCCCGCTTCGTCACTGCGATCCGGAGACGTGGTGGTCTGTGAGCCGGGCGATCTGATTCCCGGAGACGGCGAAGTCGTCGAAGGAATCGCGACCGTGGACGAATCGGTGATCACCGGAGAAAGCGCGCCCGTCATTCGCGAGTCCGGAGGCGACCGCAGCGCGGTTACGGGCGGCACGAAAGTATTGTCGGACCAGATCCGGGTGCGCATCACCTCCAACCCCGGCGAGACCTTCCTCGACCGCATGATCGCTCTCGTCGAAGGCGCCGAACGCCAGAAGACGCCGAACGAAATCGCGCTGAACATTCTGATCGCCGGCCTGACGCTGATCTTCCTGCTGGCGGTGATCACGCTGCAACCTTACTCGGTTTTCAGCGTGGCTCAGGCGGGTTCAGGATCAGTTCCGACCGTCGCGGTTCTGGTCTCGCTCCTCGTGTGTCTGATTCCGACGACCATCGGCGGGCTGCTGTCCGCCATCGGCATTGCCGGCATGGATCGTGTGATGCAGCATAACGTGCTGGCGATGAGCGGAAAGGCCGTCGAAGCAGCGGGCGACGTTAATTCGCTGCTCCTCGACAAGACCGGCACCATCACGCTTGGAAACCGTCAGGCGGTGGAATTCCTGCCGATGAGGGGCGTCGCCGAGCAGGATCTGGCCGACGCAGCTCAGTTGTCGAGCCTCGCCGATGAGACTCCGGAGGGACGCTCGATCGTGGTGCTGGCCAAAGAAAAATTCGGCCTCAGAGGACGGCACATCCCGGAACACGCCTTTGTTCCGTTCACCGCGTACACGCGAATGAGCGGAGTCGATTTGGACGGCCGGCAGCTTCGCAAAGGCGCGAGCGACGCAATCGCGAAATTCGTCACGGAACGCGGCGGCGAGATTCCCGCCGATTTTCAGGAAACGAGCGACCGCATCTCGCGTAACGGCGGAACGCCGCTCGCGGTAGCGGACGGCAGGCGCATGCTCGGCATCATCCACCTGAAGGACATCGTCAAAGGCGGCATGAAAGAGCGCATCGTGCAGCTTCGCCGCATGGGTATCCGCAGCGTCATGATTACGGGCGATAACCCGCTCACGGCCGCGGCCATCGCCGCAGAGGCCGGGGTGGATGACTTCCTGGCCCAGGCGACCCCAAAAGACAAGCTGGAGTACATCAGAAACGAACAGGCGGCCGGACGGCTGGTCGCGATGAGTGGCGATGGCACCAATGACGCGCCCGCCCTCGCTCAGGCCGACGTCGGCGTGGCGATGAACACGGGCACGATGGCGGCCAAGGAAGCCGGCAACATGGTGGACCTCGACAGCAATCCCACCAAGCTCATCGAAATCGTTGCCATCGGCAAGCAGTTGCTGATCACTCGCGGCGCTCTGACCACGTTTTCGATCGCGAACGACGTGGCGAAATACTTCGCGATCATTCCCGCCATGTTCATGACAACCTATCCGGCGCTCGCGTCACTGAACATTATGGGACTGCACACACCCCAGAGCGCGGTGCTGGCCGCGGTGATCTTCAACGCGCTGATCATCATCGCGCTGATTCCGCTGGCGCTGCGGGGCGTCAAATACCGGCCGCTGGATGCGGCCAGCCTGCTCCGGCGGAATCTGCTGATCTACGGCATTGGCGGCATCATCGCGCCATTTCCGGGTATCTGGGCCATCGATCAGATTCTGGTGCTGCTGCGCCTGGCCTGAAGGAGGAATGCACAATGTGGGAACAAATCCTGCCGGGACTTCGAATCAAGATCTTCATGACCGTTCTGCTCGGAGTCGTATATCCGCTCGCGATCACGGGAATCAGCCAGGTCGTGTTTCCCCATCAGGCGAACGGCAGTCTGGTCACAGTGGGCGGGAAGGTGGTTGGATCGGAACTGATCGCCCAGAACTTTACGCGGCCCGAGTACTTCCAGCCCCGGCCGTCTGCGGCTGGTTCGGATGGGTATGACGCGGCCGGTTCGAGCGGATCGAATCTGGGACCCACGAGTAAGAAGTTAACCGACCGCGTTCAGGCGTCGCTGGATAAGTTCCGAAAAGAAAACCCGGACTATCAGGGTTCTATCCCGGCCGATCTCTTAACTGCGTCGGCCAGTGGACTCGATCCTCACATCAGTCCTGAATCTGCGCTGGCGCAGGCACCACGTGTGGCCAAAGCGCGAGCCATCACGGCCGACCAGGTGCAGCAACTCATCACGCAACATACCCAGGGCCGGGAGCTCGGGCTGCTCGGCGAAGCGCGCATCAATGTTCTCCGGCTGAATCTCGCTCTGGACGAGCGGCATCCGGTTCACAGGTAGGTATGAACAACATCGAGAGCGGGTTTCACCCCTGCTGTTACTGACGGTCACCTCAACGGCCCGGACGCCGTGGGTACACGTTGTCATGAATACCAGTTACGGGAGCAGTTAGTGAGCAGGCTGGCAGCGCGGAGCTGCAGCTCGCCAGGAGCGCCGGTTGGCAACCGGCGCACCGGATGGGATCCTGCCTCACAATCGGCGCCGGCTGCAAAGAACTTCAAAATTATTACTCTGCCGTTTCGCAAGTACCTTTACCACTCCCTCACGGTCGTGGCTCGGGTTTGCGAGCCACGCACGTCAGCAAGCATGAAAGCACTTGAGATACAGCAGACTAGTACAAGGTATAGGCAAGATATGCCGACATGAGACATTACTGCCCCGTTTGCAGAATCGCTCTGTGCCTCCTGGTAGCTGCGAGCGCCTGGGGCCAGACACCACAGCCGGAACCGCCGGCGCCGCCGCCGTCGGCGGCACCCGTGTGGTCCGCGGGCGGCATTGACTTCAGCGGTCTGGTCGACGCCTACTACAGCCTCAATTTCAATCACCCGGCGACGCGCAACAACAATCTGCGCTCTTTCGATGCCAGGGCCAACCAGTTCTCGCTGAATATGGCCAAACTCAGCGCGGAGCACAGCGCCGATCCGGTCGGCTTCAAGCTCGAAACCATCTGGGGCCGAGCGGCAGACCTGTTTCATGCCACCGAGCCTGCGGGAATCGAAGTCTACAAACACGTGCTGCAGGCCTACGTCAGCGTGAAGCCGGCAAGCTGGAAAGGAGTCCAGTTCGATTTTGGTAAGTTTGTCACGAGCGCGGGCGCCGAGGTCACGGAAACGCACCTGAACTGGAACTACTCGCGTGGTTTGTTATATACCAACGGCCCTTTCTATCATTTCGGAGCGCGACTGACGGCGCCCGTGAGTAAGCAGGTGACACTCGGATATCAACTGGTGAACGGCTGGAACAATGTCGAAGACAATAACTCCGGCAAGACGCACGGCTTTACGACTGCGGTGATCACATCGAAGGTGAACTGGTTCAACAACTATTACGTCGGCCCGGAGAAAACGAATACAAATAAAGGATGGCGCCACTTCTATGACACCGTCCTTGCGGTCAATCCGAACGGGCGCATTAACGGGCTGTTCAATTTCGATTATGGTCAGGAAAACAATCCCGGCGCGAAAGCTTCGAAGTTCTACGGCTGGCTGGCCGCGGTTCGACTCCTGATGGGCAGCCACTGTGCGGTCAGCCCGCGCTATGAGTGGTACAAGGATCAATCTGGCCTGATAACCGGCCAGGAGCAGACGCTGCAGGAAGCGACGCTGACGTTCGAATATAAGCTGCGGCAGGGTTTTCTTAGCCGGCTCGAGTACAGGCGTGACTGGTCGAGCCGACTTTTTTTCGATCGTGGCAACGAACCGGCGAGCGCCCGCAATCAGGACACGCTGCTCGCCGGTTTGGTCGTCTACTTCGGGCCGAAATAACGCCGCTGCGGCGGTACTCCACAAGCCTCTGACAATGACTCGAATCTAATCCGATGCCGGTGCACGAGCCAGTCGAACTCGTCCTTTCGATGCCCGACGAGGACCGCATTGCACTGACCGTAGGAACCAGCCTGATCGGCGTTGTCCTGTTTGGAACCATCGCTGGTGGCATGCTGCCGATGCTGCTGCGCAGCTGCCGCCTCGATCCGGCGAGCGCGTCCACGCCGGCGGTCGCGACCCTGGTCGATGTGTCCGGGCTCGTCATGTACTTTTCGGTTGCCAAAGTATTCATCCTGCGGGTTATGCCGTGAACGGCTCCGTCGTGTGGCCCGCATCAGTTCAGAGATCAGGAAATCGCAATGCCCAGCAACAAAGATGTTCTCCGCGTGCCCGAGCTTTTCTGCGGATTTTCGAAGCATGATGGAGCAGGGCCTGTGCTCTTCCCCGTCACCTGCTCTCGGCAGCCTTGGTCGGCGGCCGCCGAACATAAAGCAGGGCCCGATTCGAGCCGCCGGGCGGCGGCTGGCGGCGCGATGCGGAGCTGTGCTGTGCTTAAGACAGGTCGTGCCGACACGTCGGCGGGAGAGCACAATGGCGCATGAGCACCGGCGGAGAACTCCCGATGAGTTTCTCCGTGAAGTCCAGGCTGAGGAAGCCGCCGCGAAGAAGGGACACCTGAAGATCTTTCTCGGCTACTCGTCAGGCGTCGGCAAGACATTCCGCATGCTGGACGAAGCGCGACGACGGCGCGAGCGCGGTCAGGACGTGGTGGTTGGCGCGGTTCAGCCGCGCATACCGGCGGAAGCCAGGGAGCTGCTGAATAAGCTGGAGGTGATACCCCTTAAGACTGTCGGTGAAGCCACTGCGATCGATACCGACGCGATACTCCGCCGCCGGCCCGCCATTTGCGTGATCGACGGTCTCGCATACGACAACCCTCCGGGACTGCGGAATTCCGCGCGCTGGCAGGACGTGCAGGACCTTGTCAATGCCGGCATCAAAGTAATCGGGTCAATCAACATTCACTACGTGGCCGAGTTGCGCGATCAGGTATATGCGATCACGGGCAAGCATGCGACGCAGACGGTGCCGATCGCGTTCATCAAGAGCGCGGATGAAATCGAGATCGTGGACGCTCCGGCCGATGATCCCATCGAACGGTCGCCGGAAGAGCAGTCCGGCGCCGAGCGACGCCGGCAGCAGCTTTCCAGGCTGCGGGAGATGGCGCTCGTGCTCGCGGCCGATGTCGTGGATCACCAACTGGCGGAGTATCTGGAGCGCCACGGCATCCGGCAACACTTCGGCACTCACGAGCGCATTCTTGTCTGCATAACGCCGCGAGCTAATGTGCAGGACATGCTCGAGACCGCTCGCATGATTGCCGATCGGTTCCATGGCGAGCTGATTGCGGCGTATGTGAATCAGCCGCAGATTTCGGCCGCCGACCAGGCCGTCCTCGACCAGAAACTCGCGGTCGCTCAGGCGGCGGGAGCGCGCGTGGAGATTCTCGACGGTGAGGATCCGGTCGATACTCTGCTCGAGTTCGCCCGGTTGCGAGGCGTTACGCAGATCTTCATCGGACACAGCCAGCGTACCGGGATGTGGTCGCGATTGTGGGGCAACCCCGTTGACAAGCTCATCCGCTGTTCGCGAGGCATGGACGTGCGGGTGTTCCCGCAATAAAGATGGCGCAGCCACCGCGCGGAAAGCTCAAAATCTTCATCGGATATGCGGCCGGCGTCGGCAAGACGTACCAGATGCTCGAGGAGGCGCAGGAGCTGAAAGCCCAGGGAGTCGATGTCGTCGTCGGCTATTTCGAACCGCACGGCCGGGCAGATACCATCGCGAAGACCCAGGGGCTCGAGACCATCCCGAGGAAGATGATCGAGTATCGC
>DASSSG010000682.1:0-6706 GCA_035708545.1 Bryobacteraceae bacterium
GAGGACAATGCGCTCGTGGCAAACACGCGCTCCAACCTGAATCCGGCCGAACTGAAAGTCGGGATGAAGCGCGAGGAACTGGTCGCCATGGCGGGCAAGCCATCACTGCGAGTCGTGCAGCCCGGCAGGGACTACTCCGAACTGCTGAGTTTCGACTTGCGGTCGGGAGGCACTGTCGACGTCATCGTCAAAGACGGCAAGGTCGCCGAAATCAAGTCCACGCCGCCGGAATAGACGGCCAACCCGCTTTCCCATACCCGTCATCTGTTTCTGCACGCAACACCCGTGCCCTGGTGGTCAGTCACAAAAATGAGAAAACTTTAACAATGAAAATAAACCCCCTGATCACTACACCTTACAAACCGACACGCCGCCCGCCCTCACCTCAGCTCGTTCGCTGCTTTTAGCTTCTCCGACTACTTTCAAAACAGGCAGACGGCAGAGCCATGAGCCGGTGACGGGCACCTCCTCTCCTGTATCCGTCACCGGCGATTTTCTTGCCGCGACGCCACGAAAAAGGAGAACCAAATATGGCTACCGCCGCCCAGATCACAGCCAATCAACTGAATGCCCAGCGCTCGACTGGACCCCGCACCGAAGCGGGCAAACAGACTGTCAGCCGCAATGCCCGAACTCATGGACTCGCAGCGAAGAAGTTCTTTCTGTCCGACGACGACAAGCCGCTCTTCGCCGAGCTTCGTGAAGGCCTCGTCGAGCATTACCAGCCCGCCACCGACCACGAGCGCCTCCTGCTCGAAGAGCTCGCCGAGGCAAAGTGGCGCTGCCGCACCGCGCGCAGCATGGAAGCCTCGTTTTTTGAAATCGTCATCGACGACGTGCGCAAGGCTGACCCTGCCCTCACCCGCGAGCACGCGCTTGCGCAGGTGTTCCTGCGGGACGATCTGCAAAAGCGCATGCGCCTGATGATGCGCTATCTCTCGTCCGCGGAGCGCGCGGCCGAGAAGGCCCGCAAAGAACTCGAGCGCGTGATTGCGATCCGCGGCGAGGCAGAACAGCTCGAACAGCAGCGCGCAGCCATCCTGGCGAATCGGCTTTGTTCTGTACCAGCTCCGCAGGCCCCGGCCGGACCGCGCGCTGTCGCGCCGAATCCCGCCGCCCGCAACGACAGCCGCCCCGATTCTGACCCGATCTCTAACTCGCTGTCGCCTGCGTAACCCGGTTCCGCAGCACGCCGATGCCTTCTATGTCCACTTCCACGACATCCCCGTGCTTCATCGCGCGCGTCGAGCCCGGAGTGCCCGTATAAATAAGGTCGCCCGGCGTGAGTGTCACGTACCGGCTGGCGAAGCTGACGATCGCCGTCGCATCAAACAGCAAATCCGACGTGGACTGCTCTTGCACTACTTCGCCATTCAGCCGCGTTCGCAGCTTGAGATTGCCGTAATTCAGCCCGCGGGCGATCACAGGCCCGCAGGGACCGAATGTATCCGCGCCTTTGGCGCGCCACCACTGCAGATCCTTGTTGGCGCCGCCCTGCCAGTCGCGTTCGCTCACGTCATTGCCGCACGTGACTCCGAAGATCGCATCACGAGCCTGCTCGGCCGTCGCGTTGCGAACGCGCTTGCCGATCACGAGCACCAGCTCGCCTTCGTAGTGCGTGTTCTTCGACTCCGCCGGGATGACGATCGCCTCCTCGGGGTGCTGCAGGCAGGTGATCGGTTTGTAGAACAGCTCCGGCTGCGACGGCGGCTTCCGGTTCCCGAGATGGCTCTTGTAGTTCAGCCCCACCGCGAGTACCTTCGGCGGGTCGCAAGGGTACACCAGTTTCACCTCGCCGAGCTTGTGGCTTGTCCCGCTCTGCCTGTGTGACCCGAACAGATCGCCCTGAATGGCACGGATCGTCTCGCCTTCCAGAATGCCGTACGAGATCGCCGATCCGCGGCGAAACCGCACATAGCGAGTTACGCCCGCCGGCGATTGTGCACCCGCCGCCAGCGCCGCTGCGGCCAGCCCCGATACCAGTTCTCTGCGTGTGGTTGACATTGAGCCTCCTCGGAAGAGACATTATCCTCCCGCGCCCGGTTGACGCTCGCGGTAAGATTCTCCTGAAACCGAACGTACCCAAATGGATGCACGTAGCCCATTTCTGACACGGCCTCGCCCCGTTTCCTCCGGGCTGCTCATGGAAGTTGGCCCCGCCGCAAGCGGGTTTGAATATCTGCACTTCGAGGCCCGCCGGCTCGCACCCGGTGAAACCCACTCTGCGGCGACCGGCGCGAACGAACTCGGGCTGGTCATCCTCGGCGGTATCTGCGACGTAGGCTCATCGCGAGGCGCGTGGAAGGGGGTCGGCGCGCGTCCGAATGTCTTCGCCGGGATGCCGCACGCGCTCTACCTGCCGCGTGACACCAGCTTCACGATCACCGCCGGCACCCCTTGCGAAATCGCGTTCTGCTACTGCCGCGCGGAACGAAGCTGCGAGCCGCGCCTGATCACGCCCGCCGATGTGGATATCGAGATCCGCGGCGGCGGAAACGCGACCCGGCAGATCAATCACATCATGAAGCCGGAGTTCCCGGCCGATCGATTGCTGATCGTCGAGGTATATACCCCGAGCGGTAACTGGTCCAGCTATCCGCCCCACAAACACGACGTGCACAACCCGCCCGGCGAGGTTGATCTCGAAGAGATTTATTATTACCGGATCGACCAGCCTGCGGGCTACGCCATTCAGAAGGTGTACACGTCGGACCGCCGCATCGATGAAACCATCACCGTCCGCGATGGCGAACTCGTGCTGATCCCTGAGGGCTATCATCCGGTAGTCGCCGCCCACGGCTACAACGTGTATTACCTCAACGCGCTGGCGGGTTCGGCGCGTTCGATGGCCGCCGCCGACGACCCCGATTACGCATGGGTGCGTGGGACCTGGCGCGACCAGGACCCGCGCCTTCCGCTGGTCAAACGCGCCATGGGGGCTTCATGACCGAGAAGCATTATGACGTCCTCGCCATGGGGCGCAGCTCGATCGATCTCTACTCGAATGACATCGGCGCTCCGTTTCCCGACATCAGGAGCTTTGCGGCCTACGTCGGCGGCTGCCCGACCAACATCAGCGTCGGCACTCGCCGCCTCGGTCTGAAGTCTGCCGTGCTGACGGCCATGGGTGACGACCCCGTCGCCGATTTCATGCTGCAGTTTCTGAACCGCGAGGGTGTAGACACACAGTTTGTGCCCAGGCTCAAAGGCAAGCGCACCAGCGCCGTGTTGCTGGGCATCGAGCCCCCGGATCGTTTCCCGCTCGTCTACTATCGCGCCAACTGTGCCGATATCGAGCTGACCATCGACCACGTGCTCGCCGCGCCCGTGGACGATTGCCGAGTGCTTGTGATCTCCGGCACCGGTCTCAGCCGCGAACCCAGCCGCAGCGCGACCCTGTTCGCGGCCGAGCTGGCGCGCGATGCCGCCGCCAGGGTCGTGCTCGAGCTCGATTTTCGCCCCGACCAGTGGGACGATGCGCGTGCCTTCGGTGTAACGATCCGCTCGGCGCTGCGGCTCGTCGACGTTGCTGTCGGCACCTCCGATGAGGTGAAAGCCGCTGTGCTGCGGGATACGTCAAACGTGTCCGTCGCGCACTCGCAGATCTCGGACGCGCGCGTCAGCGGTGACCTGCAAAAGGCGACCGATGCGCTGCTCTCGGCCGGCCCTGAAGCGCTCGTGATGACACGCGGCCAGGATGGAGCTTCGGTCCACACCAAACAAGAGGTTTTCAACGCCGATCCGTTCCCGGTGGAGGTCTACAACATCCTCGGAGCGGGCGACGCATTCGCAAGCGGATTCCTCTATGGCTACCTCAAAGGCTGGGGCTGGAAGGAAGCGGCCCGCATGGGCAACGCGTGCGGCGCGATCGTCGTGACACGCCACGGCTGCGCCAACTTCATGCCGTACGAAGAGGAGGCCCTCGCCTTTGCAGCCCGTGGGGGAGAATGCCATCCTGCGCGCCGCTCGTCAACCGGCGCTCCAGATTGAACGAAAGGATAGAACAATGTCGACACGCCGCCTGACTATGACTCAGGCCCTGCTCGGGTTCCTCAAAAATCAATACGTCGAACGCGATGGACAGGAGACCCTCTTCTTCACCGGCGCGTGGGGCATATTCGGACACGGCATCATCGCCGGCTTCGGCCAGGCATTGCAGCAGAATCCCGACTTCCGCTACTACCTCTGCCGCAACGAACAAGCCGCCGTGCACATCGCGACGGCATTTGCGAAGGCGCGCCGGCGCCTGTCCACATTCGCCTGCATCTCCTCGATCGGTCCCGGCGCTACCAATATGATCACTGGCGCCGCCACGGCAACCATCAACCGCATCCCCGTGCTGCTGCTTCCCGGCGATATCTTCGCCCGTCGCAATGTGGCGCCCGTGCTGCAGCAGCTCGAGTCCGAGCACAGCCAGGATATCTCGGTCAACGACGCCTTCAAGCCCGTATCGCGCTACTGGGATCGCATCAACCGTCCCGATCAGCTCCCGCTGTCCGTCGTCGAGGCAATGCGCGTGCTTACGTCGCCCTCGCAAACCGGAGCCGTGACGATCGCTCTGCCGCAGGACGTGCAATCGGAAGCGTGGGACTACCCCGAAGAGATGTTCGAGAAGCGAGTCTGGCATATCGCCCGCCAGGAGCCCGAGCCCGCGATGCTGCGCCGCGTCGCCGGCGCGATTCGCGGCGCAAAGCGGCCACTGATCGTAGCTGGCGGTGGAGTCATATACAGCGAAGCTACCGAGGCGCTCGCCGCTTTTGCCTCCCGCACCGGGATTCCCGTGGGCGAGACCCAGGCCGGCAAAGGCTCGCTGCCCTTCGATCATCCGCAGAATCTCGGGGCCATCGGCGTGACCGGAACCCCGGGAGCGAACATCGCCGCGCGTGACGCCGACCTCGTGATCGCGATCGGCACGCGTCTGAGCGACTTCACAACGGCCTCAAAAACTGCCTTTCAGAACCCGGAAGTCCGCTTCGTGAACATCAACGTCGCCGAGATCGATGCCTTCAAGCACGCGGGCGTGCCGCTGCTGGCCGACGCTCGAGCCGGCATCGAGCGCCTGCAGGCTGCGCTCGCGGATTACAGGGTCGCCGATGGCTATGCCGCCCGCATCGGCGAATGGAAGGCGCGCTGGGAGGCCGAAACCGATCGCCTCTTCGGTCTGCGTCACGGCCCGCCAATCAGCCAGGGCGAAGTGATCGGCGCTGTCAATCGCTGCTCGGAGGCGAGGGACGTGGTCCTCTGTGCGGCCGGCAGCCTGCCGGGCGATCTGCACAAACTGTGGCGCACGCGGCTGCCCGGCGGCTATCACATGGAGTACGGCTACTCGTGCATGGGCTACGAGATCGCCGGCGGACTCGGCGTCAAAATGGCAGACCCCTCGCGCGAAGTGTTCGTTATGGTCGGCGATGGATCGTTCCTCATGTTGTCGTCGGAAATCTCGACGTCCATTCAGGAGGGCTACAAGCTGAACATCGTCGTGCTCGATAACCACGGCTACTCGAGCATCGGCGGCCTCTCGCAGGCGATCGGCTCGAAAGGATTCGGGACCGACTACCGGCTGCGCACGCCATCCGGCCAGCTTGACGGCGAGTACGTGCCTGTCGACTTCGTCGCGCTTGCCGCCGGCCTCGGAGCCTGTGCGGTTCGTGCTCACACGCGCGAGGATCTGGAGCGCGCGCTCGCAGCCATGCGCTCGCACCCGCGCACCAGCGTGGTCGTCATCGAAGTCGACAAAGAGATGCGAGTCCCCGGATACGAAAGCTGGTGGGATGTGCCGATCTCCGAGGTCTCGGAGCTCGCCAGCATTCGCGAGGCACGCGCGCAGTACGAGAAAGCCGTGCGCAGGGAACGGCACTACGAAGTCGCGGCTGGGAAACAGGGGTGATGCCGCTTCGCATCGGGAATGCGCCGTGTTCCTGGGGCACGCTCGAGTTCGAGGCAGCCAAAGGCGAGCAGATAGAATTCCGCCGCATGCTCGACGAACTCGTCGAGACTGGCTACACCGGAACCGAGCTCGGCGACTGGGGCTACATGCCGACGGATCCCGCGGCGCTCTCGCACGAGCTGAAGACCCGGAATCTGGTCATGCTGGGCGCCTTCGTGCCCGTCGCGCTGAAAGATCGCGAGGCGCACGAGAAAGGCATTCGCAACGCGGTCAGGACAGCGCGGCTGCTGGCGGCGGTTGCGGCCCGGCCGAAACCGTACCTCGTCCTGGCCGATAACAACGGCTCGGTTCCGGAGCGGACGCGCAGTGCCGGGCGTATCACCCCGGAGCTGGGTCTGAGTACCGAAGAATGGCGCACGTTCGCAGAGGGTGCGAACACAGTGGCGGCGGCGGTCCTCGAGCAGACCGGCCTGCGCACGGCGTTCCATCATCACTGCGCCGGCTACGTCGAAACGCCTGACGAGATCGCCCGCTTTCTCGAGCTCACCGATCCGAATCTCATCGGCCTCGTGTTCGACACCGGCCATTACGCCTATGGGGCAGGGAACTGCGATGTGGTGAGCGGGCTCGACCGATTCAAACATCGCCTCTGGTACGTGCACCTGAAGGACTGTGACCCCGAGATCGCGAAGCAGGCTCGCCATCAGCGCTGGGATTACTTCGAGGCTCTGAGGCACGGCATCTTCTGCGAACTCGGCGAAGGCGCCGTCGATTTCCCCGCCGTACTGCGCTGGCTGCGCTCGAACCGTTACAACGGCT
>DASSSG010000683.1:0-3306 GCA_035708545.1 Bryobacteraceae bacterium
GCAATTGCCGCGTGACCGAACTCGACAGCGGCCGATAACGCGCGCCGGCCATTCGCACGTGGCTGACGGATGCTGGCCGCATTCTGTCCCAGGAGCGTCTTGACGCGATCATCGTCACCAAGTGCCGATGCAATTGTCAGATCGAACGCCGCCCCGCGGGCGATCAAACGCCGCGCTGTTTCGAAATCCCCCTTTGATGGCGCAAGATTATTCCATCCCCAGATCGCCAAATCGATGGCCTGGACATCGGCGGCCCACCAACCGCCGCCTGCGCCCCGGCTCGTGCTGTGAATGGCGTGAATATTCGCACCGCGATCCAGGAGCAACTCGATGATATTGCGAGCCGATCCGATTACCGCCCGATGTAACGGCGTTCCTCCGATCCTGTCTCCGCGATCCAAAATCGATGGATCCGCATCCAGAAGCTCGCGCACCCGTTGAACATCATCGGCCTGCGCCGCCTGATGGATCGGATGATCTTTTCCTAGTGCTACCCGCCCACGTCGTTCCCGCGCCTGTTCAAGCAGCTGTGCAATCGACTCATGTCCGCGATCCCTCGCCATCTCGATCAGGTTGCCGTCGTGGTATCCATTCCACTCCGGATCCGCACCTGCGTCGAGCAGAATTCGCACGGCTCCCGGATGCCCCGAGCGAACCGCGAAATGAATCGGCTGCGTATACCAATACTGCGTTCGGCTCAACCCGGGATCACGCTCAAGCAAGCTCCGCAGTGTTTCTGTGTCGCCGTCTGAAGCCGCTGTGATCGTGGCCCACATATCGCGTCCACGCTCAGTCTCGAGTTCGCGCGGCTTGATCATCCTCATAACCATACCCTGGTGGCACTCCTATTCTGCTGTCTCTGAAGTTTTTACCGCTTGCTGACGCGCGCGGCTCGGAAATCGAGCCACACGACCTTGCGGGGATGGTAACGGTACTTGCGAGACGGCAGACTAGCAGACTATCAGCAGCTGATGGCCCGTAATACTCTGTCGGCGTGTTGCCTGCTCGAGGCGCGCAGTCGCCGGTTCGGGGTTTGCGCGTGATTCAGTCAGAATCAGTAGTAACTGGGTGATAAGGAAGAATCGCCGAGGTTTTACCGGGATAGCGGAAGTCACTCAATTACGTGAACCTCAATAGTAAGTCGAATGCCGTTCCATGCCTTTTGAAAGGCTTTCAAAACGACAATCGCTCGAATGTCCAGTACAACGCTGTGCAGGCAATCAGAGCTGATGCGGGGATCACGACGCGGCTGCGGTACCAGGAGCGTTTGGCGCAATGCCATCCGACGAGCAGGAATGCCGTCCCGATTACGGCCAACTGCCCTGCTTCAACTCCTATGTTGAAGGTCAACAATGCGGTGGCAAATTCCGAGCGCGGCATTCCCAGCTCCTTCAGCGCCCCTGCAAAACCCATACCGTGCAGAAGCCCAAAGCCGAACACCAGGGCCAGCCGCCGCGACGTCAGTTCGGAGAAAAACATATTCTCGAGGGCGATATACGCAATCGAGATCGCGATCAGCGGCTCGACGATCGTGGGCGGTGCAGCGGCGACGCCATAGATGCCGAGCCCCAGCGTGATCGAGTGAGCGGCCGTAAACGCGCTGACCTGCCACAATATCGAGCGGCCGCGTCGGGCCAGCAAGGAGATTCCGAGGACGAACAGAACGTGGTCCAACCCGTAAGGCACGATGTGGCTAAATCCAAGAGTGAGATAGCGGCGTGCGACTGCCAGTCTTGTGAGAGGAGGCTCCGGCCCTGCCAATTTGATCGGCTTGCTGCGCTGGTTGCCTTCGAGCCATTCAGTCGAGCGAGCGCCGGGTGAGTCGCCCTGCGCCGTCAGGGCATAAGGCGCGAACGTCCATCCGTAGCTCCAGGTGAGGTGGGAAGCGCCAGCCGGGATCTCGCCGGTCAGACGGATGATGGCAATCGGGGCTGCGCCGCTCTCGGTCCCCATGGCGACGGAATAAGCGATCGCAGGTCTGGCCTCCGCATGGTCGAATGCGACCTGAACTCGGCGGCGAAAAGTCTCGTCGCTAGTCGCCAGCAGCGATTCGAGACGAACCGGATGTAAGCCGGCAGGCGGAGGCGCACCCGTTGCTGCGGCGAGTTTCTCGACCAATGTGCCGGCATCGGTGACAAGCTCGATGTCGTATGTTCGGCCCTGCGCGAAGCGGACCGAGACGCGAGTGGTTCCGATCTCATGCGCAGTGGCGGCAGCGGCAGCAAGCAGTGCAACCGCGGCAGCCCAAAGCGCCGGCGAGAAAGCACTCCGGCCCGGCGAGGCCGATTTCGCGGACGCGACTGATGCTCCGGATCTCATTGCTGGTTCCGCGCGGCGAAAGTAGCTGGCAGTTCGAACGTGAGTGATACCCAGAAACTCGCCCAATCCGCGTTTGTATCGGCCGCCAACACCATATGCACCGCCTTGACCAGCCACATCCCGTTCTGCCGCAAACGGATTCGCACGCGACCGTCGGCGCCGGTACGAGCCTTCTGTTTCTCGGAGGGATTCAGGCGGTTAATGGCAACCACGAGGGCGCCGACCAGCGGACGTCTTTGCCAGGTCAGGCGAACGGGGAGCTCGCCGCCGGCGCGCATAGCGTATGGGTTTCGTTCAGCCACGAGTTCAAGCGGAAAACCGAGCGTCCGATCCGCGTGATCGCGGCGCGGCGAGCCCGACAGCACCAGGCTTTTGGCGCAGCGGGAAAAGGTCTCGCGGGCGGCAGCACCCGTTTGTCCGCGGCGGGCTCTCAATGCGGCGACGGCATCCAGCCCTTCTTCCCTGAGGTACTGATTGAACTTATCCGCGGGAAGTTCGATTGCGCTCGGATTGCTGAAATAGCCGATGATCAGCAAGCCGTGTGTGGCGACGCGGAGAAAGCCGGCCGGATCGGCGCCGTTTCGACCCGGGAGCGGCTTGCGGCCGGCAGCATCCTCGAACACGAACTGGTTGATGAGCGCGGGCTGACGGGGTACCGGATCGCCGACGAGATCCTGTCCGACACGCAAGCGCACGCCCACGGTTGCGCCGGGTTCCGGAGCGAACGTAGTTGGCTCGATCCAGAGGTCATGCGCCAGCAGTGGACTGCTCAGTGTAGTGACAATGAGCGCCATCGCTCGCAGAGGCCGGCGGACGGATGTGCTCGACAGATGGGTGATCATGATTCGGTTGTTTTCAGAAATGGGGAACGGTCTCGGCAATACTGAGACCGTTCCGCTTCGATGGCCGATGCGCTACGGGAGCGGAATGTTCGGCTCCGTGGGAACATTAACGCCGCCGTGTCCCTGGTACAGCCCCTGGTGGGCG
>DASSSG010000684.1:0-7734 GCA_035708545.1 Bryobacteraceae bacterium
AGCCGGAGCGCAGGTCGCCCACCTGCCGACAGCGGCGCCAGCGGCTATAACGGAAAGCGCGGAATCCGCTGCAGGGTCAGATTCACCTTCGTGCCGGGCTGTACCTCCGTGCCGGCTTCGGGGGATTGCTCGACCACGACCGGCGGGCTGAGGGGACCTTTGCCCGGCTGCGGCGGAAGGTTCGATATCGCTCCGGAAACGAGCCCGACAATCTTCAGTTCAGCGCGGGCCTGCGCGAGCCTCATGCCCTGCAGATTGGGCACGAGAAGATTGCAGGTTGGAGAGCGATTCGGCGAACGAATCTCGGCGATGCGAGTGCGCCACCCCGCCTGAGATGTGCTGGCGTAGTACAGCGTCGTGAACCAGAACACGCACGGGCGGGCTGGATCCACGTCCATGGAGCTGTAATCTCCCCAGCGTGCCGCCGGATGCGTTTGCGAGCCGGCCCCGGTCACAATCGTCGTCTCGGTACCCAGCGATCCGGGCGGATCCGCGGCGCGTCGCGTGGCTGCTCGGATGCCGGGCGATACCTGCGCACTCGAGACGCTGTAGCCCACAGCGATGTTGCCCAACTGATCCATAGCCAGACTGCCCATCCAGCGGTGCAGCGCGTCTGGCGAATGTGTTGCCTGCTGGAAAATCGACCAGTTCCCGCCGGGCGGGCGGCGCAACTCATACCATCGGACACCGGCACGGTCTTGCCCGGTAGCATCGACGGTGTGATTCAGCAGAAGCACCTCATGGGTCTTGAAGTTGCGATACTGCGCATGAAACATAGGCCAGACCGAGAGCGTGTGCAGACGCACATTAGTTCCGGGCTGCGGCACGCACGATCCTCCGAGTGTGCTGTTGCACAGCACCGAATCGAACGCAGCGGCGGGCAATGTGGTGATCAGCTGAAAGGTCGAACTGGCCGGCGCGGTCCAGTTGGCGGTGAACGCGAAAATTTCGAGCCGATCCTGGCCGCCGAAGCGTTGCCCGTCGACCTGACGAATGAAGAAGTTCGGCGTGCCCGCGGGCGGAGGTGGTCCGGTAAGATCGCTCGGCTGCAGGACAATCGAGGGCGCCGCAACGAAGAACTGGATTTGGCGCGCAGGCTGGCCGGCGATCATCTTGTCGCGTTCGAAGGCCCATACGTCCATACCGCTGTTCGGAAAGCCGCGCTGTGTGGACATGTGGTAAGCGTCCGGCCAGACACCAATCTTGGGGTAATCCGGCGTGACCGGGTTTCCGTTCGCGTCGAGTGTTCGAAACGCATACAGAAACCAGCCATTGGTCACGGGATCGGGACCTCGGGAGATGGCAATACATTGCATACTCTTGTCGATCGCGAACTGGCTGACCAGCCAGCGGTCGGCCATGTGGTCGTACCGAGCCACGGGATCTCCGTCGTTGTCGGATTCGCGTGGTCCTCCGAACCCTTTCCAGAGAGAGTTGATCTGGGAAGGACCGGCGAGGAGAACCCCGGCCTTGTCGTAGATGGCGAACGCAGAGTTCACCATCTGGATGTAATGGTTGGGCCCGACCGCACCGATCGTGTCGGGCGGCAGCACGCCGGTGGCGGTGATGCCGTCGAAGTTGGTGCCAATGATCGTGGGCGCGAGAGCCGACTCAGCCGCACCGGCGCGCTGGACGGCGCGCGAGCGTGCGAGCAGCGCATCGGCTGCGTCCGCCGGCTGCTCGCCGACCTTTTCATCGCGGCCTTTGAGATCGCCTTTGACGCGCACCGGGTCGCCTGGGCGCCAGACCGGCCGTGGCGCAGCCCGCATGAGGGCGTCGGTGTCATCGGTTACTGACGGTTTGGGAGCACTGGCGGCGCGCACAAGCGGAGGGCTTATTTGCTGTGCGGAGGCGCGGGGGACAGGTAACAGGGCCGCCGCGAACACACAGATCGTGCTCGTCAGGCGGATTCTCTGACGTCGATGGAAGACAGTCACGAACCACCTCCCAGGTGACCGCGGAAGGTCACATTCCGGAAATGTTACTGCCTAATTGTGTTTGGGAGCGGTCCGATGTTTCTTCTTCGGCCGCGATTTTGCGGGTTTGGGCGATTCGCGCAGATCCGGCCGGACGGTGACGGATGCGTTTGGCTGTTTGACAACCGGGGCGTCCCCCACTTTGCCTTCTCTGACGCCGGGCTTGACGGGGTCCGAGACGCGCGGGGCAGGAGAGGTCTTCAGGTCCGGGCGAACGCGCACGGGGTCGCCTTCTTTCCATTGCGGCGCAGCCTGCGAACGGTCACGCGGAGTCTCACTCGTCCCGGGTGTGACGGCATCTCGAACCACAGGGCCCTTCACCACAGGTTTCTCTTCAGAGCCGGAGGCCAGGACAGTGCAGGCGAGGAGAGCGGCGCAGCTCGCGGAAGCCAGCAACCGAAGACTAGTCATGCTCACGCGCCCTCTCTTTAAGTGTAGCAACGCGCCGGGCTGCGGCGGGGGGCGCAAGCCTCGAGCGCCGGCCGCGCGGTACGTTGTATCTGAGATGAGCGTCAGCCCGCTGGCGGGTAAACCCGCGCCCGAGAGTCTGCTGGTAGATATCGAGAAGCTGATCGCAGCTTATTACTCGAACCGTCCCGATGCGAGCGTGCCGGTACAGCGCGTCGCGTTCGGCACGTCCGGCCACCGCGGGACGAGCTTCAGGAACAGCTTCAACGAGGCGCACATCCTCGCGATCACGCAGGCGATCGTGCGGTATCGCGCCGAACAGGGGATCAGCGGACCACTGTTTATCGGCAAGGACACCCACGCACTGTCCGAACCGGCGTTCGCCAGCGCGGTTGAGGTTCTTGCGGCCAACGAAGTGGACCTGATGATCGACGCGGAGCTCGGCTACACGCCGACTCCCGCGGTGTCCCACGCAATCCTGAGCTACAACAGTGACCGCACGGACAGGCTCGCGGACGGCATCGTGATCAGCCCGTCACACAACCCGCCTGAAGACGGCGGATTCAAGTACAATCCACCGAGCGGCGGTCCGGCCGACACGTCCGCTACGAAGCGCATCGAGGAGATCGCGAATGATCTCCTGGCAGACGGTCTGCGCGGCGTGAACCGCACGGCGTATCCAGGGGCATTGAAGGCGGAAACCACGTTTCGCTATGACTACGTGGGGCAGTATACGGCTGAGATCGGCGAGGTCATCGACTGCGACGCGATCCGGTCGGCGGGCCTGAAGATCGGAGTCGATCCGCTCGGAGGGGCGGGCGTCGCTTACTGGCCGCGCATCGCGGAACGGTATCGGCTCGACTTAACGATGGTCAACGACCGCGTGGACCCGACGTTCCGATTCATGACGGTTGACTGGGACGGGAAGATCCGGATGGACTGCTCGTCTCCGTACGCGATGGCAGGACTGATCGCGCTCAAGGACCGCTTTGCCGTGGCGGTAGCGGCCGACACCGATCACGACCGGCACGGCGTCGTCACGCCGAGCTCCGGTTTGCTCAACCCGAACCACTACCTGGCCGCGGCGATCTCATACCTGTATCGGAACCGTCCGGGCTGGCCGGCCGCGGCAGGGGTCGGAAAAACAGTCGTGAGCAGCAGTATTATCGATCGGCTAACGAAGAGCCTGGGCCGGCCCCTGATCGAGGTTCCGGTCGGCTTCAAATGGTTTGTCGACGGGTTGCTGCACGGCACGATCGCATTTGGCGGCGAGGAAAGCGCCGGCGCATCATTTCTCCGCACCGGCGGCGCGCCGTGGAGCACCGACAAAGACGGAATCATCCTGGGGCTGCTGGCTGCGGAGATGACCGCGAAGACCGCGCGCGATCCCGGCGAGCTGTACCGCGAACTCACGCGAGAGTTTGGAGATCCGGCGTACGAACGCACGGATGCTCCGGCGACGCCCGCGCAGAAGGCGAAGCTCGCGAGGCTGTCTCCCGAGCAGGTGCACGCGTCCGAGCTGGCTGGCGACAGGATCGAGAAGATCCTCACCGCCGCCCCCGGAAATGGGGCAGCGATCGGGGGGCTGAAGATTGCGACAAAAAACGGCTGGTTCGCCGCCCGGCCCTCAGGCACGGAAGACGTGTATAAGGTTTACGCCGAGAGCTTCGTGGGACGCGAGCACCTGAAGCGCATTCAGGACGAAGCCCGCGCGCTCGTAAACCGCGTGCTCAGCGCGCGCTGACGCGTTTGCCGGCGCGGCGGCGTTCGGCCCGACTGGGACAGACACCGGCAAGGCGGTAAAGCAGCAGCAGCCGCGTTGCGGCAATAAACGCATTGCGCTCCGTCCTGTGTGGTTCAACGCACCCGAACACGGCCCCTCCCCGCCTGGATCATCCGTACCATACTCCAGTGTAGAGGTTTGCCACATTTTTCGTGTCGAGATTCGCGTCAGGTTGGCATTAAAAGTGAAGGTGAAGGAGAGAGACAGACACAGGATGCTCCGCCTGTGGGTGCTACTCCCGCAGATGTAGTGCTGTGCCTGGATCGGCGGGGTTCACATGCGCCTTTCCTCTGGGCTCGGCCCAGCATTACTCTCTATCGCTATAACCACCGTCGCTGTCGGTGCTAATCCGAAGCACGGTCGAACCGCGGACGACATCGTCGCGAGCATCGAAAACAGAGTTGCAGCTACCGGCGCCACACAGAATGCATATATCGGTTCCGAAGCCTGCCTGGCGTGCCATCAACAGTTCGCGGACTGGCGGAATACGCTTCATGCGACGGGCCTGAAAACGGCGGCGGACGACCGGTACTCGATGCAAAAGAAACACGGAATCATCGTTGATTTCGACAAGAACGGAGTCGATGATTTCAAGCAGGGTCTCGACTTCAACAGCATCAAGAGTGCCTTTGATGTATACAAACCGAATGCACCCGTACTTGGGTATTCAGCGGCGTCGGGTTATACGATTCGCATCGGCCGAGTAGAGTACCAGGTTGCTTTCGTACATGGAGGAAGCGGGTTGTATAAGCAGCGCTTCCTTGTGCGCATGCCGGTCACAGATACCGACACGGGTATGAGCGCGGGCACTTACTATAGTCCCATCCAGTTCAATGAGTCCACGCAGAGCTATGTCGTGTACGAACCGAAGTATTGGTATAACGCTGACAACTCGCCAAAGTTTACAGGACCAATAACCGCGCGTGAAGCCGCTGGGGGGAAGTCATTCGATAAGGGCTGCTCCGGCTGCCACTCGACTGTTCTCACGTCGGTCGGCAAGGACAGCAATGGCGAGTACATCTCGAGCACGCCGACGCCTGTGTACGTACGGGAAGGCGACGTGCACTACCTGGATTTGCGCGGCAGGGGTGATTTCGATCTGTACAACATAGGCTGCGAACGCTGCCACGGGCCGGGCGCAAGCCACGTCATCGCGCGCGGAGCTCCGGCGAAGATCGTTAATCCGGCAAGAGACTTCACGGCAAAGCAGCAGAATTTCCAGTGCGGCTCCTGCCATTCACGCGGGTACAGCATGCCGAGCGCGACGCATGAATTTCCGTACGATGAAGCGACAGGGGAGGAGTATGCGCGCTTCAATCCGACCGAAGATCTGTTTACGCGCTTCCTGCAGAACAAACCGGGTCTGTATCCCGACAACAAGACCTCAAGGCAGCACCATCAGCAGCTCCAGGATCTGATGAAGTCGCCGAAATGGGAGTTTGCGTATCACAAAGTTACGTGCGTCGAATGCCACGACCCGCACCGGGCGACTAAGTCTCAGATACGCACGTCCCTCGTGACGACGGGCGCCGGCAACGCGAAACTCACACTCGCGGTCAATGTGAACGATAATTCGCTGTGCCTGGGCTGTCACGCCGGCTTTGGCCCGTTCAAGAGCCTCACGAGAGAACAGATCGCGGACGTTAAGAGCAACCGCGAGCTCATCGCGCAGGTGGTCACCGCTCATACGCGTCACCCGTACAATCCGGAGGGTGCATTCGGCGTCAGCCGCTGCACCACCTGTCACATGGCCCAGATGGCCGCCAGCGGCGCGCCGTTTGACATGCACTCGCACACATTTGAGGTCGTGCCGCCGGAGAAGACGCTCAGCTATCAGGCCCAGGGCGGCATGCCTAACTCATGCGCGACCTGTCACCGCCAGATGGCCGCGCTGATCGGCGCGCCGGCAGACACTTCGCTGACGGCATGGAACGAGGAATCTGACGTTGCCGTTGCCAAATGGCTGATGAAGTACTACGGGCCCGACGGAACCTGGTGGAAGACGAAACCCGAGGAAAGTAAGTAAGACGTCACGAGCGCCGGCGAGTTGATCTCCGGCGCTCGTCAGCTCTCGATCCCCATCTGCGTCAGGCGGTAACGGAGCGCGTTACGCGTGATTCCGAGGAGCCGGGCCGCCTGGCTCTTGTTGCCTTCCGCTCGCCGGAGCGCTTCGCGGATGATCGACTGCTCGTAAGCATCGAGGCTCATGCCCGCGGGCAAGAACTGGCCGGAGTTGCCGGCGGGAGAGCGGGGCGCGGTGTCGAGGCGAATGTCGGCCGCGAACAGCGCGTCAGCGGCCGACAGCACCACGCTGCGCTCCAGCACGTTCTCCAGTTCGCGCACGTTTCCCGGCCAATCGTACTGCATCAGTTTCGCAACGGCGTCGTCACCCACGCGGACGTCGCGTCCGGCGACGTCACGCAGCTTCGCCGCAAAATGCTCGGCGAGGAACGGAATGTCTTCCCTGCGCTCGCGCAGGGGCGGAATGTTGATGGGCACGACGTTCAGGCGGTAATAAAGGTCTTCTCGAAACGTGCCGTTCTCGAGCGCGGCGCGTAAATCGACGTTGGTCGCGGCGATCAGCCGCACGTCGATCCGCCGCGTCACGTTGCTCCCCAGCCGCTCGAACTCGCGCTCCTGCAGGATCCGCAGCAGCTTTACCTGGATCGCCGCGGGCACGTCTCCGATCTCGTCGAGAAACACCGTACCGGTATCGGCGTGCTCGAACTTACCCGGTTTCGCCGCCAGGGCGCCGGTGAAAGCCCCTTTTTCGTAGCCGAAGAGCTCGCTCTCCATCAGGTTCTCCGGCAGGGCGGTGCAATCGATCTTGACGAACGGCTTGTCACGACGGGGCGAATGGAAATGAATGGCGCGCGCGATGAGGTCCTTCCCGACGCCGCTCTCACCGGTCAGCAGCACGGTCGCCCGCGTGGGCGCGACGCGGGTAACCGTCGCGAAGACTTCCTGCATACCCGCGCTGCGGCCGACGATGTTCTCAAAGTGATAGCGTTGCCCGAGTTCTTCGCGCAGCTTGCGGTTCTCATCACGCAAGGCGCTGACCTCGAGCGCCTTGTTGACGACAGTCATCAGGTGATCGAGGGAGAAGGGCTTCAGGAGGAAGTCGCTGGCGCCGGACTTCATCGCCTCTACCGCGCCTTCGATGGTGCCGAACGCGGTCATCACGATTACCGGGACCGCGGAGTTCTGGCGGCGTAACGTATGCAACAGCTCGAGGCCGTCAATTCCGGGGAGCCGCAGATCGGTGAGGATGAGATCGGCACGATCCGCGAACTGCAGGCCCCGCTCCGCGCTGCTGGCCTGCTCAACGTCGAAGCCGGCTGACTGGAGCTGCAACTGCAGAACACGGCGCAGCTTATCCTCGTCCTCGACGATGAGAATGCGGTGCGGCATCGGTGCGGGCTTTTCGACCAATATCCCACGTCGCTGCCGGAATTTCTGAATTCCGGTTGTGATACTGCTCGCCGCGCTCGCACTTGCCGGACCGGCATGCACGGCCGAGTATTTCGGAGACAGCGAGAGCGCGGCAGGATCGCAGCGCGGCGAACC